>DAOVJF010000067.1 GCA_030673355.1 Planctomycetota bacterium
CTCATCCATCACCTGGTTTTTAATTTCCCGACCCGTAAATATTTTATTTCTTAGAAGGCTTAATTTCTTTCCCAATCCGATTGTCGACGCGTAAGTCTCCGGGTCTGGCTGGAGCACAAGTTTCCTGGGCTTTCCCGGGTCTTCCGGTGTCGGGGCGATGTCAGCCTTCTTAGTAAAAGGGATTTTCCTGAGGTCTTCGAGTGTTCGAATACTATCCGCGGTCAAACCCTCACGCTTGAACATCTCCATGTAAAATGGCGAGTACTTAAGAACCTGTGTTTTTAAAAATTTATAGAGGGTCGCTGCCTGACGCTGCCGTGCTTCATCCGCCCCTATCCGGTCCCAGTTTTTCCAGTACACGTATCGGTTATCCCTCCATTATTATATAAATCAAAGGGCAATCACTCAACGTAATATAAATCGTCGATTCTTACCTGCTCCTCGAGGCTTCCGTTCAATGCGTAGTAATTCAGCTTGATATCGAAAGCAAAGGCGTCCAGGACAAGAAAACCCGATTCCGGGTTCCCGACCATCCCCAAAAATTCGCTGTCATAACCCTGGCGAAAATCTACCCTTCCGCGAATAATCTCCCCGCCGGATTCATTGTCGAATACATATACTTCACCATGATTAATATTGCTCAAACCGCTGCCCAGAACAATCAGGTTGTCGTCTCCATCAATAACCAGGGTCATGAAATCTACCTGCGGACGCCAGGGATCATTGATACCACTCGCCTGTTCACCCCAGCCGAATTCCAGGTTGCCCTCGGGATCGAAACGGAAAACACCAGTCTCCCCGCCACGATTCAGATCGAAATCATCGTAGTAGTCCACAAGGTACAAGTAACCGGCGGAATCCATCAGCAGTCGCTGCGGTCGTTCCGGGATATATCCCTGGCTGCCGATAAATTCCGTAATCCTGCACCCGTCAGGCGATATCAGATCGATATACCTGTCCGACCTGTCCAGTACGAGAAGCGAGCCGTCCTCCCTGGGGATAATATCCACAGGATCGGTGAAATAATGATGGAACCTGCCGCCTCCTGCTTGCCCCGTTAACGTGGTCTCACCGGCTTCATAACCACCTTCAGTTTCATCTTCATCTTCCTCGTCGACGGCTCCACCGGTGTAATCCGAAGACTCCCCGGTATCGATTTCCTCAACTATCCCCTCCCTGGCACCCCAGTCAATATCCAGTTCGCCGGATGGCGCGTGTTTATAAATGAAAAACCCGCCAAGCTGCCCGGTATATTCGACCGTATAAATTGACCCATCACCCGCTACCGCAACGAGAACCGGGTTAATCGCGCAGCATGCCTCAAACCTCTGGAGCACGAAATCCGATACCGCTTCACCGTCGGGATGGAATCGCCTGAGTGAATACCGTGTGGCCTGCCACGAATTGGATATGATCAATACGTCCCCTGTGACAGGATCGATATCGGCATGGGTAACAAAAAGGTTTTTCTCGCGTTCGATGTTATCTAGGAAATTCTGGCCGGATACCGGAATCGCGGTCAACACCAGGCATACAGTCACGATTAGAATTTTATTAAGCCCCGACATAACTGATTCACCATTTCCTATTTTTTTATAATAAAGCTTTTCAACGCTTTGGTTTCTGGCATCAATCTTTAAGCAGTTCACGCGCGATCAGGTTTCTCTGGATTTCATTAGAACCCTCGAAAATCTGAGTGGCCTTGATATATCTCATAAGGCGCTCGACCGGGTACTCACGGGAATATCCATATCCGCCATGTATCTGAACCGCCTCGCTGCAAATCCAGAGACCGGCATCGGTCGCGAAACACTTCGCCTGGCTTGCTTCCTTGATCGGATCCTTCGACATATCACTATTCGCCTGGTCTTTAAGGTAGGCGGCTTTCCTGTAGAGCAACCTGCCGGCTTCACATTTTGTATCCATATCCGCGAGTTTCCACTGAATTCCCTGGAATTCGCAGATCGGGACCTCGAACTGAATTCGTTTCTTCGAGTAAGCTATCGATTCATCTATAGCCCTCTGGGAAACACCGGTAGCGTTCGCGGCAACACTGATTCGTCCTCCGGAGAGGCTGTTAAGCGCGGTCCTGAGACCCTTCCCCTCCTCACCAAGCCTGTTCTCGGTCGGCACGAAGCAATCAGTAAACGTTATCCCGCATGTGGAAGTTCCTCCACCACCCATCTTTAATTCACTCTTCCCGATTTCCATCCCTTTTGTGCCTTTCTCTATAATAAAAGAAGTAATTCCCATTTTAGCAAGCTTGGGATCGATGGTCGCCCACACCACTATATGGTCCGCATCGGGGGCATTTGTGACCCATGCCTTACTCCCATTAAATAAATAACCACCATCCACTTTCTCGGCATGGCATTTGATGCTGGCTGAATCAGAACCGGAATCAGGCTCAGATAAAGCAAATGCCAGAAGGATTTTGCCGGAGATCGCACCGGGAAGATATTTTTGTTTCTGGGCTTCAGTCCCAAATTTTAAAATGGAACTCGCGGCCATGGAGTGAACCGATATCGTCAAACCCGTATTAAAATCACCCATGGAAACTTCCTCAACACACATGGCATAAGTAAGGAATCCCTGATCGGTTCCCCCAAATTCTTCCGGGAATAACACTCCAAGGATCCCCAGCTCTCCCAGTAACTGGAAATTCTCCCCTGAAAAAATGCCGGACTCATCAATCTCTCTCGATCTCGGCGCCAACCGTTCATCGGCGACCTGTTTCACTAATTCAATAACTTCAAGTTCTTCTTCAGAATAAGAAAAATCCATAAAATTTCTCCGGTTGTACTAGACAAAATATATAAAATATTAATTTGATTTACATCATTTATTTCATGCAACAACCAGGTTTATCCCTGTCATTACATCCGGTTTTGACAAACCCATCAGGTGAAGGATCGTTGGGGCAATATCCTTGAGCGATCCCTCATCCTCCCTGAGCGTCCTGTGTTTATCCAGAATATTAAACGGTACCGGGTTCGTCGTGTGTTTGGTGTGCGGCTCTCCATTCTCATCCACCATAACATCGGCATTACCGTGGTCGGAAATAATAATCATAGTGCTGTCATATTTCCGAATGGCTTTGTAAATCCTCTCAATGCATTTATCAACGGCCTCGACTGCCTTAACTGCCGCTTTAAAAATCCCGGTATGACCCACCATGTCCGCGTTGGCGAAATTTAAAACTATCAGGTCGTACTTACCGATACATTCCACTACACGGTCGGTAATTTCGTAAGCGCTCATCTCGGGTTTCTTATTATAGTGCGGACGGACATCCAGCGGCGACTGCACGAGAATCCGGTCTTCGCCATCGAACGGTTCCATCACTCCCCCGTTAAAAAACCTGGTCACATGTGCCCATTTCTCGGTCTCGGCTATTTTCAAAACTGTTTTTCCAACACTTGTAACAACTTCGGTTAACGTTTCCTGAAGAATTTCACCCTCGAATGCAATATTCACATTCAGGTACTCATCATACATCGTAAACGTGACCATATCGATTACCGGACGGTGGGTGATATCGAATTCGGAAAATTCCTCATCGGTCAACACCCTGGTCATCTGAATCCCACGATCGGCCCTGAAATTAAAATGGATAATCCCATCACCGTCATTTACATATTGGTTAATACCATTTTGAGCTTCAATAACCGTTGGATAAACAAATTCGTCCGATTCTCCACGCTCGAAAGCACTATCAACCGCGGCCATCGCACTGGACGCATGGAGATCAGGCTTCCGTCCAATGATCGTATTATAATGTTTCTCAATCCTGGGCCAGTTTTTATCCCGGTCCATTCCCCAGGATCGCCCTCCGACAGTAGCAAAATACATGTCCGGGTGGGAATCCAGCATTGCCTGGGCTTCCTTAATATACCTGTCGGCGACCTTCGGTTCGGTATCCCGTCCGTCGAGATACGCGTGCAGAAATGTCTGCACAGGACCGTTCTCATCGATCAGCTTGAGAAGTGCTTCAAGGTGCCTGATATGAGAATGAATCCCTCCGTCCGATAACAACCCCATCAGGTGGAGACGGCCATTCCGGGATTTTACTTTCGCGATAAGCTCCAGCAGGACCTTATTCCTGAAAAATTGACCGCTCTCAATCTCCTCATTTATAACAACCAGGTCGGGACGGATTTCCCTCCCACCACCGATATTCAGATGCCCGACTTCGCTGTTTCCCATTTGGCCCACCGGGAGCCCGACATGCTCACCATGGGCAAATAACCGCCGGCTCGGAAATTCCGACCATGCCCGGTCTAAGAAAGGTGTACTGGCAGCATGAATTGCATTATGCTCGGTACCATCAGCCAGTCCGTACCCGTCCAGTATTGCGAGAAAGATCATTTTATGCCCTTTTCCACCATCAAAAGCCAATACAAAGCGGGTATTATATCATGTATTAAGGGTTAATTGGTTACAAAGAATATGGATTTAATACTTACTTTCCAACGGGCCAAATAAAGAACGGACTCCCTTATCGGAAGCCCGGATGATTTCGTAAACCTCACATCAGAAGATCAAATTGAAACCCTGCCATAGGCGAAATAAATGTTGCCATAATCTTCCTGCTTGTTGCCAATATTGATGTCAATATACTTTATATCGAAATTACGAATAATAGTCAGGGTAAGGGTTTCGTCGCATTGTTTGTTTAAAATGATTTCCTCAAGGTCCTTAATCGTTCTCAGGAGCACGTCATCCGCTCTTAGAATGAGATCGCCGCGTACAATGCCGGCTTCGGCAGCGGGACTGGTGTCGGCAACCATTTCAACAAGTATTCCAACCACATCGTATGCTTCCGCTGTCTCAGGATCGATCTCGTTAATTGGGATCCCCATGTAGAGAGCCAGGGACCTGGTGTAATATATGTACGGGAAAATACCAAGCCAGGGATGGCAGACTTTCCCAGCATCGATCATCTGGTCGCTCAAATGTGCAAGAAGATTCACCGGAATACAGTAGCTGATATTCTCAATTGCCCCACCCCGTCCAACGCCCTTGCGGCTGAGAACAGCAACTAATTCCCCGTTACTGTTGAAAATAGGTCCGGTTTCCATACCGGTATGCGTAGCGGCGTCTACGACAAACCCGTCCAGAACCAGCATACCGTCATAACCCCGGGGGCCGGAGATACGGAAATCGCGAATATTCGTTATAAACCCGTATGTCATCGTGCGCTCGAGGCCTGCGGGAGCACCCATTACAACGATTGGATCGCCCCTCAGGACAAGATCGCTGTTACCCAGCTTCGGTGCCGGTAATCCGGTAGCATCGATTCTAAGGAGTGCCAGATCATAATATTCATCGATCAACTCTACTGTCGCGTCATATTCAATACCATCATGAATGACAGTCAGAATCTCAGAGTCCCTTACAACCCTCGGGGACGCGATAATATACCCATCCGATCTGATGATAAAACCTGTCCCGCCAATTTCTGAGATCGTTCTCTGAAATGGATTAAGTGTAGAAAAGCCCGCATATGGAAGGCCGACACTTTCAACCGTGACCAGGCATCCGGATGCAATCTCCGCGACCCGAACGGGTGGGAAATCCTCCCTGTCCAGTGTACTCGAGGTATCCTGGGCAAGGGTTTGATGCCCCGCGATGAACGTGAATAAGATTATTGATATGATATAAGTAATTTTTCGCATGATATCTTTCTATCCTCCAGGTCCCATCGGCAAAATGGGATGCTACGGGAAATCGTCAATATGTCAGGTCAGCCGAGTACTCAGTCCATTCATAATGCCACGAACCAAAGGCGTAAGCTGTTATTTCCCTTCCAAAGTACCTTGTTTTTTTCTCTTCAAGCACGACAATCGCAGGAGCCATTCCATGGCCGTCACGCTCGTATTCGATCACTACCTCATCGTCCAGCTCTTTCGCGAGAAAATAAGAATAAACATCAAAGAGATTCTCATAAACCTGGCCGTCGATACGTTTGATAACATCTCCTTCTCTCAAGCCTGCCTCATATGCGGGTGAGTAAGGATTAACGGTGTGGATCTCCAACCGATCGGGAACAGAATCAAACCATAATATTCCGGCGTTAGGCAGTATGCCAAGTGTTTGCCCGAGATAACGGTTACTTTCACTCCTTGGCGCTCTTGCAGGATGAAGGGCAATTCCACACCAGGGACGGCGCACCCGGCCGTATTCGATAATATCCCGTACACTTCTCTTGAGCAGGTTTGTAGGAACACTGAAACCCATGTTTTCCAACCAGTCGAATCCCCATGTGTTGGTGCCGATCGCTTCACCGTAAACATTCAGCGCGGGACCACCGGAGTTTCCGCGGTTTATGGCACTATCGAGATGGAAGATGTACTCGGCGGCGGAACCATAATCCCTGATACCGGTTCTGCCTGGTTCGGACCTTGCGTGGAAAAACATGAAAGACTCTTCAAAATTCATAACCTCAGAAATAACACCCAGGTTGAGGTTAAAAAACTCGAGAAATGAATCCTCAAATGCTGTTCTAAGGCTCCAGTCGACAAGTCCCGCGTCGCCGCCGGGTGAACCGAACGTAGCGACCGTATCACCTGGTTTCATTAGTGATGAGTCACCGAGCCGTACGGGATGAAATACCTCGGGAGGTGCATCAATTTTCAGTATCGCAAGATCCAGTGCGGGATCCGATGCGATCACCACTGCACGATATCGCGATGCCTCATGAGAACGAAGACTCTGTTCACTGTGATAAAAGGAAATCTCGGCAACAGGAGTACCACCGGCAACGTGCCAATTTGTGATTGCATGGCCTTCCCGGTCGATGACGTAACCAGAACCGAAGGAGTTTCCCACGAATATCTGGACAATAGAAGGAACAACCTCTTCGAAGAAGTGTGCTCCACCCCTTTCGAGGTCCATCAAAGGTATCCGTTCATCCGCTACTGCCCGATTCGAGGCGCTCGTCAGGATAATAAACACGCTTATTATCAGCAAAGCGGCGATTTTTGTTGGTGTTCGAAAGAAATGGTTCAAGGTTCTTGCCTCCGGTGAATTATCATTTTAGCTGAACGGATAATTCATAATATCTTAAGCCTGTATAATTTTCGACATATGCCGGGTCGGACAGGTTCAATTATTCTGAAGTTTCGAAAAGATACACTTCTTCGTCTTCATCACGCTGGCCGCCGTACTCTATCTCAATTTCAGCGATATACGGGTCCCAGACAGTGTATTCACGACGCATCCATTCGAGTGTAACCCTGTCGCCGATTCGATACTTCTCAATCTCATTTAACAGGTCATCCATCGTTCCAACAGGCATCCCGTTAAACTTGGTCAATATATCACCCTCACGAATGCCGGCATCCTCAGCCGGGGAGTCTTCAGATATAAAAATCGTGAACAGGCATTCCGTCAGGTCAATTCCGTTTTCCGCCTCGAAAAGATCCCTGTCGATGTCGGTAACTAATCCATCGCCCGACATATCATGGATGATCTCGTAAGCGCGCTCGATCTGGGGATTCATTTCCAAGAGACGGTAACCGAACCATGGGCGGTGCATTGAACCCTCGTCCAGGATCGCGTCAACAACCTCCACTACGGTTTCAATCGGGAGGCCGAAATGGACTTCGGTGGTGTCGCTGTATGGTGCGATGTTTGTCATTACGGCAATAACACCGCCTTCAGTGTTAACGATCACGCCGCCCTGGTTACCCGGGTTCTTGGGAACATTCACCTGGAAATACTGGTTGGTGCTTTCATCGATCGATGCGAATTTCGGCCTTAAGGCACTGATAATTCCAAAGTCGTAACTAATGCGGCGCCTGCTGAGAAAGTTGTAGGCAACCAACAGGATAGGTTCCCCAACAATTACATCGTTCGAGTCGCCGATCGGGATGGGGATCGAGTATTCCGGTGAAATATTTATGCACCTGAGTACAGCGAGTGATGTGGCGGGGTCAAGCCCGACAATCTCCGCCTCGTACTGCTGCCCGTTCAGTAACCTGACAAGAATGTAATCCGCCTCACTTGCGGGATGCCCGGAAGTCCGGGCAAAGTATGTCGAAGGTGCATGCCGGATGGCCGTGTATTCGGTGACAACTATTCCATCCCTGTTGTAGAAAAACCCCGATGCCATATCACCTTCAACGATGATCTCACGTTCAACACCAGCCGGATCATGAACGATCCTTGTGAAGCGGGTTTCGATAAAAACAACGCTGGGCTGTATATTGGCGCCCTGAATCTGGAGGAACTCGGAAAACTCGAGATCATAGCCCAGTCTGTTTCCCTGGGTAGCTGTTGCAGGTATGGCACCCAATACCAGAAGCACAGCAACAAAACTTAATGTTGAAAGAATAGGAAATAGTCGCATGAAGTGTGACCTCATAATGTTAATTCAAAAAAAATTACATACGCATACTGCATGGGAACATAAATCCCCATGGAAATCGAGATTATAACACAACAAATCAAGCCGTGCCACCATTAATACTTGCTAAAAATTTTAATGGTAAACCGACCTGTAACCGTCCAGCATTTCCAGATTGGCCTTGACTGTTTCTTCACAAATACCATGAAATCGGTACTTGGATGTGAGGGGTGGAAGGTCCCGCACCATCGCCTGATTGGTTACCTTCAGACCTGCAGGTATGAATACTCCCGACGGAACGGTGACATTCATCACAAGGCATCCCGGTTCTATCACCACATCATTCTCTATCCTCGCCCAGAAAACCAGTGACTGCATTCCGATATATACCCTTTCACCTATGTAAGCAGGTCCGTGAACCTGGGCCTGGGCCCCTATAGAAACCCGGTTGTTAACATATAATGAAAATTTCTCCCCACTCACTTCGACAACACGCTGTGATATGGACACCCTGTCTATTTTCGTGGGAAGGTCCTTTAAAACCGCACCTTCCTGTATATTGGATTCCGCGCCAACATAAATCGGCTCGTCATTATCAGCTCGTACAACCGCTCCCGGGGCAACGGTAACCCTTTCCTTCAGAATGACATTGCCCATTATTACTGCGCCGGGATGTACGAAGGCGGAGGTTTGGATATCAGGTTGTGCTTTTAAAGAACTCCAACTGGTCGGTGAACTCGGTATGCGGGCATTCAGAGTTTTCTCACGAGGGTGAATCGATGGAATACTTGTTTCCGGTACCGATTCAAGTATAGGCGGAGGAAGAGGCATCTCCGGCACAGGTGTTGGAGATTCGTATGCGGGTGGGGATGGGGTATATTCACTCCGGCCGATATCCCCAAGTGCCATTGTTTCTTTTTTACTTGAGGCCATACGGACAGGACCGGTTTGGGAAAATAACGATGAACCTGAAGTACCTGACGGCCTTTCTCCCGGGTCCGGCCCTACCGGTTGATTTGGATCTTTCCTTTTGTCTTTCGATTCTGCCATAGCTTTCTTGTCACCCACTAATTTATGAGTTGGATAGAACCACTCAGTTGCATTGTAACCTACGAATCGGGGACACCTAGTTTTGCCTCTTGCACTTCCCGCAATACTTCACTCACCCCTTAAGGCAAAATCAGGTGTCCCCATGATCGCGAAAAAAAAAATTAATTTC
>DAOVJF010000087.1 GCA_030673355.1 Planctomycetota bacterium
AATTCCATGCACGGGACGTACATGGGACGGGGGATCATGCGCCGGAGTCGCATGCCACGGTAACTCGTCGACAAGCTAAGGAACGGGTGGTTCAACTTAATGTCTTTCTGAACCGGGCGGTGGCGAGGGTGATGAAGGCTATGGCGAGTAGAGTAAGGAAAAGGACAGGGGTTGTTATCGCTTCGATTCCCGTGCCTTTCATTATCACGCCCCGGAGGATTTCGAGGTACCACCGGAGGGGAATTAAGGTTGACGCGTATTGGACGGGCACGGGCATGTTGTGGACGGGGAAAATAAATCCGCTCAGGAGGATGGTCGGCATCATAACGATAAAGGCGGTGAGGAGCGCCTGCTGCTGGGTTTCGGAGTCCCGTAGCCCGGGAATGCATTTCCCAGGGTCCATATATAATTTCAACAGTCCCGGAGAGTGCATTCCCGGGACTACTTGGCAATATCCCCCTTAATCATGTATGTTATTGAATCAATAATTCCATGATGGATCGCGTCCTATGGAACACAGCCATCACATCGTAATTATCGGAGGGGGATTCGGTGGACTCTACGCCGCACAGTCCCTTAAAAACGCACCGGTCAGGATCACCCTCATCGACCGGCGCAACTTCCACCTTTTCCAGCCGCTACTTTACCAGGTGGCGACCGGCGACCTGTCCCCCGCCAACATCGCGTCACCCCTTCGCGTGATACTTAGACGGCAGAAAAATGTAAAAATTCTGCTCGCCGAAGTAACCGGTTTCGATATCGGGAACAGGCGTGTAATTACCTGCGACGGAGATCTCAAGTTCGATTCACTTATTGTCGCGACCGGAAGCGCCAATCATTATTTTGGACACGACACATGGCAGCCACTCGCGCCCGGTTTAAAAACTCTCGAGGACGCCTTTGAAATCCGCAACAGGATGATGAGAGCCTATGAGCGTGCGGAAAAAGAACCCGATCCGGAATTAAAAAAAGAATGGCTTTCATTTGTCGTCGTCGGAGCCGGATCAACCGGAGTGGAACTTGCCGGAGCTCTCGCTGAAATCGCCAATGACACACTTGTAAACGATTTCCGGACTATCGATCCGGGTTACTCAAGCATTACGCTGATCGAAGGAATGGACCGGATACTTCCCCAATTCCCCGAAGAACTGTCCGCCAGCGCGAAAAAATCACTCGAACACCTTGGGGTTACCGTTCTCAATGGCGCAATGGTCGAAGAGATCACTCCCGAAAGTGTGACTTACAAAATCGGAGATCGAACCGAACGAATATCGTCGCGAACCGTACTCTGGACAGCCGGGATTAAAGCCTCGCCAATCGGGAAAGCACTCGCGGATTCAACCGGCGTGGAGCTCGACCGATCGGGACGGGTGATCGTTCTACAGGACTGCAGTATCCAGGGTTGGCGCGACGTTTTCGTAATTGGGGACCTCGCACATTTCAGCGATCCCGATGGAAATCCGCTCCCCGGCCTGGCACCGGTGGCGATGCAACAGGGACGGTATGTCGCGAAACTTATCGAGGGAAGAATGAAAGGGGAAAGCAAGCTGGGATTCCGTTACAGGGATTTCGGCACCATGTCAATTCTCGGACGGAATTCCGCGGTGGCGATGATCGACGGTTTGAGATTCAGCGGCTGGTTCGCATGGTTCCTGTGGCTCTTCGTCCATCTACGGGGGATAATCCAGTTCGGCAACAAGCTTCTGATATTGACGCAATGGGCGTGGAAATATTTCACGCGCGATCATTACGCCGGTTTTATCACAACAAATGAAACGAATGAGTCGGATGACGACTTCTGCAAATACTGCGGGAAGTAGAAGGACTTCTCTACCCGGCTAATTTAACGGAATGATGTATTCCACGCGCGGCGTGATTTCCTCTTCGCTGTCGTACTCGAACCCGACCCAGCTTCGCGGGCGCCATCGATACCTGGCTCCAAACAGGTATTCATCCTCCTCATCCGGTCCGAATCTCTGCTGGTAATACATAACAACGTTTTTGAAAACTTCCTTCTCAAGGTAAATCAACACATTCTGCCGTTCATCAAGGCTGAATGCAAAATCCGTGAAGCCGGCGCTGCGACGGATATGCCTCGAAAGGTATGATGTCGCGACCGAAAGTCCCATCCCTGTCAGGTCGACATCATCGAAACCGGGACTTATCGTGCCGGTGCCGAAAAGTGTACTGCTGACCGTCCGGAAAACGACATCCTCGTACGCGAGCGCGGCAATAATTGATTCCTCGCTCATCGGCGGTTCGCTGGTAAGGTGAAGCCCTTCGAGAATGCTTTTCATACGGCTGTCGATTCTCGCGGTAACCACCAGTTGTTCACCAAACAAGCCGGGACTGCGCACCTCTCTCAGAGTTGCCTGTGCAGTTGCCTTGATTCGGGGATCAGTGATCGAATAAAGCGATGTAAAGGTAAACTCCAGGGGTTCAATCAGTACGAAATGGTTCCCGAGAATATCCAGCCAGCCATCCGGGGCGATAATTTTTCCGGTCAAAGCGGGACGGCTCAGGGTCCCCACGAGATCAAGGGCGCCCTGTTCGAAAACCACGTTCATGGAAGATCCGTTCTGCACCCTCAGGCTGCTTGTTATTTCGGTGCGCAGGTTGAATGAAAGCGTACTTAGCGGAATATCAGCGTATGGATCGATAGTTGGGAAAACAGGCAGCGCGGCTATATCCACCTGCCCCCCTGCGATTGAAACCAGTCCTGTGACAGTCTGAGTAAAACCTTCAGCCATACCGTTCAACTCAAGCCGGACAGCATCATCCCCCGTCCCCGGCACGAGCATGAATTCAAAACCCGGACCACTGAACCGGATCGGGTAAGAGGTCAACTGTACAAACGATATACGTCCGATCGAATACTCGCCATCCAGAGGTATTGAGGGATATTTCAAATGGGCGATATACAGCGGGATATAAAGCTTCAAAACATTGAGATTAAACATGCCATCGAGTCCAAGCACCCAGTCGGTTCCTGTAATCCCTACTTCATCGGGGGATGCCGTGATGATAGAATTTTCAACTTCGAGCATCCCGCTCAAAGCCTCCGCGCCAACCTCGCCGAAATAGCTGACATCCCGAATATCCAGGCCGATTTCTCCCGACAGATCCGAATTCAGGAAGCTCCCCGTCAATGTTAAATGAGTTGGACCCAGTCCCCCGGACCAATCGAGGCCGGATTCGGAAAAACTACCCGGCACAGGAAACGAGTATCCGGTTTCAGAGTCAATGGTCAGATCGAACAGGTTTGTATCCGAAAGGTCAATATTTGCAGGCGCCATACCCGAGATGGAAATTAATTCATCGTCGCGGGTCAGATCGAGTTTCATGATCTCCAACTGATTTGTGCCGGGACGGCTTTCCGCTTTGAAACTCAGGTTTCCCAGCGGTAGAAATCCTCCGCTGACCATGACAGCCAGATCATCGATATCCGCGTCATACAGCATTTTTAAACCCAGTGCGTCCTGAGCGAGCTGGATAATAGCCGACAATTTTCCAGCAACCGGGAAATCCCGCTCCAGCGCCCTTGAAATCACCTGCAGATCGAACTCATCGATACGGAGGACCATTGAAGCCGTTGTCAGCGACGGTGAATCGAGATCGATTGTGCCGGCTCCCAGCGCACGGAATCCCGTTGACCCCTCAAGATCCAGGCTGTCAAGGTTTAGAGTGGGGGGAGTTAAACTGAAAGTCGCGCTTCCCTGTTCGAGTTCAATACCAAAAGCCTCGGATTCACCGACATTCAATATAAATTCCTCGATAACCGGAATCCCGATCGTTCCGCCAATTGTCCCGGATCCATTAATTGTTCCCGATGACCTTTCGTACCCGGGCAGGCCAACCGCTTCGAACAGGCTTGCAAGTTCTGACCGGCTAACCGCAGTTGTTAAATCAATCGCACTTTCAGAAAGATTTGTCCCCCTGTGCACTGTACCTGTAACTTCAAAAATTCCCGCTTCATTCGCATCCGCCAGAATATCGACACTCCAATCGGCGCTATTTTCACTCTCCAATGAAAAATCGACCGATCCAAGCTCAAACGATCCGGATGCTATGTCCCTTGCATTAAGGTCAATTGAACCCCTCGTATCTTCAAAAATATCGACAAGATTCGCGTTAATATCAATAGTGCACGTTACCGAAGGAATCGCGACTGAATCCCCCTGGATTTCCTCTCTCGTCCTGCCGGATAGAAGGTCCGTAACCCCGCGAACGATACGTTCGGAAAATTCATTCAGCACCCTTCCCTGGTAAACCGGGGCGCTCGCGGGATGAGATTCGACCGTACCCGAAACCAGAACAGATACATTCCCAGCCTCTCCAAGCGGGTAATCGACCACCACCGAAATCCCATCCCCGCCTGTACTTATTGCATTGGAACCAACTCTCCCGGATTGCTCTACTAACGTCATATCAAATATCAATTTATCCCCTGCCGCCATGTAGTCAATATCACCAATGATCTCAATTGAGGTTGAAATCACCGATGACAACCTGTCGGGAACCATCGAACCGATATCAAGCCCGGTTATTGCAATGCTTCCCGCCTCACGACCGGAGTTACCGGGGCTCAATGGAATTATTAATTCACCATCAATTGTCCCACCGCCCACCAGCCCGCCAAGTTCGCTGATCCTGATTTCATCCCCATCGAAAGCCACTCTCGACCAGAGGTTCGGTACGGGAACATTTCCAATACGGCCGTCCGTTAAATACGCTTCACCGGAAAAATTCAGATTCGCTCCCGGGTGGTACCCAATATCCCCCGCTACCGCGAATTCCCCCTCAAGCGGTAAACCAAAAATCCCCTCCATCAGGTCCCTGTCGTCAACCGTCAGCGCAACACTGCCATCAAACCGATCCCCGACACGATAAACCCCCTCCCCAAGAACGTTGATTCCCGAAGCTGACAATGTTGCCCCCAGGATTCCGAACTCTCCACCGATAAATTCAAAAGGTAATGTCACTACGATATCCGCTAGCTCAGGAATCCCCGGAATCAGGATACCGCTTGATTGAATGACGCCTGAATATCGAGTGCCGGCATCCCCCTGTCTGGAAACCACTATGTCTCCCGAAAGTAAACCGGCAGGCATCATACCCGATGGCAAAACATTTTCTAAAAACGGCGCGGTCTTCTGAACGGGTATATTCTCAAGAGAAACATTGTACTCGTATGCCGAATTGTTTCCCGACACATCCAATATGCCGTCAGCAACCGCGACCCCGCCGTACATATCGAACGTCGCACGGTTCAATACAAATTTTTTATCCGTATACCACCCAAAAAATTCGGGCATTTCCGTCCGATACATAAATATCGACATGTCCGATGAATTTCCCGACACAACCACTTCGACACCTTTCTCCACCGACGTAGAAACTTCCGCCCTTGCATTAAATAAGCCCGTAACCGGCATGGCATCGAAACCATCAACGATCCTGCCGATAGTCGAGGGTTGAATATCACTTGCCTCGATAACAAGATCGGTGGTCTTCCTCACCGCGGTGAAATCAGTGTATCGACCGCTGACTTGGGTCGCGGCGCCATCGATAATTCCCAGAAGTCGGGGGGAAAAAACCGATTCCTCTGAGAAATAGAGATCCCCGGAAAGTTCTTCAATCGAAAGCTCGTATAGATCGAGATTGGTCCGGCTTTCTCTAAGGATACACTGCCCGAGGATGCTTAAACCATTGCTGCCCGCATCCGGACCGATAAGGATCGAAGCCTTAAAATCATCCGCGAACCCGTCAAGGTTGTGAATTCCACGCATATCGGCGATTTCTGCCAGCAAACCAAGATCAAGTGAGCCGGCGGTGACATTGATGTGAATCAAGAATTCATCGGCATCATAAGATCCTGTTATAGATAGTTCGGATGTTTCCAGATCGTTACTTGAAAGTAATCCCTCAAGGTCGAGTCCCATACCACCGTTTACGCCAAGCCTGAAAATCCCATCGAGCGCGGTAATTCTGGATGACTGCAACGGGTACCGGTCCGAAACTTCACCGCCCAGCCATTCAATGGTTCCGTTGCCGATAAGAATGCTGAGGCGTCCGGGAAACTGCCACTGTTCTTCACCCCCGGGTTCGAGAAGTGAGCCTACGTTCCATTTATCCTCTTCCCTGCCAAGTGTGACAAGGGGATTATCGAGCCTTACCGATGTAACCGCTTTAAGCGGGTTCTTACCCCTGATTAAAATCGCTGGAAGGCTGGTCTGGATTCTCAGCGCATCCGTCGCGAGCAGAGGTATCCCCGACGGTATGTCCGTGATCGTAATTCCGGTAATTGTAAAATCGCTCAGGCGGTCGATCCGATAACCATTCCAGGTAATTTCAAGGTCGTAGTACTCACGGCATTCTATCGCCAGAGATGAAAGAATTCCCGGCGCGTAAGCTCTTAAAAGGCTCCTATGAAGAAGTACCGCGATGGAAAGAACGAAAATCAAAAAAAGGAAGAGTGCGCCAATTACCCTGCGTAAACGGAACCTGCCCCGATTTTTAGTTTCGGCATTTTCGGGGGATTCTTCTTTACCATGTTTCCTGTACGGCATCTCAAAATTTACTTTCCCGTGCGCTTCGGGGACACGGCATTTTTCCCTTGATATGCAATGGTAAAGTCAGGACTATCACTGGAGAAAAATGGCATGTCCCCATGATTTATGCGCTTCGGGGACACGGCATTTTTCCCTTGATATGCAATGTTAAAGTCAGGACTATCACTGGAGAAAAATGGCATGTCCCCATGATTTATACAATTTCAAGTAGAACTGGTCCCAGAATCAGAATTTATAGGACAGCGCCAGGTTCATCTCATCGTCGTCGATTATATCCTCAATACCTATCATCAGGTCCAGCTCGGGCAGGATCGCGTAACCGGCGTAAATATCCCACTTGAGATCATTTGGATCATACAGTTCAGTGACAAACCTGTATGCTTTCTCACGCCAGTCGAGGCCCAGCCCGATTTTTCCGCGATAGATACCCGCCATTGCGGATGACTCATCGTTGAGCCAGAAACCGATTCGCGCATTGGAACGGTCGGTTTCACCGAGATCATCAATTCCCCCAATAATAAATGCATCCTCACCTTCCATACCCACACGGACATTCAGGTCTGCCGCCCACCTGTCCATGCTGGGAGTATGCCGAATCCTGAATTCCGCGCCCGTTTCGATACTGCTAATGTAATCCATTGTCTCAACAGCATCATCGATCGCATCGGATGTCGAATCCAGCGTATCGCGCGCCAAATCCAGGGTAACCCTTGCTTCGGCAACAGTGGCAGTTATATTTTCACGAAGCTCATCATCCGAGGTGTACTGCTCGATATCGTCGAGAATTTCAACAAGTTGGCCGGACGCAGTTTCCAGGTTTGTGATAATCCCTTCCACGGAATCGCGGAATTCCGGATCGTTATAATCGGCAATGCCCTCCATCAGATCACGGGCTTCCAGAGTCAGGCCTTCAATATTTTCGAAAGTGCTCTCAATATGCGGCTGAGCGTCGGCCAGCATGACATTCAGTCGATTTGTGAGAGTGATTATATTCGACGAAATCAATTTCGCCTCGGTTGATAAATCATTAATGAGATTGCGAATATCTTCAGGACCGAGAAGGTCCTGGACATTATCAAGAAGATCAGAAAGCTTTCCCATTAACTCCGTAGCCTGTCCGGTTATCTCCACAAGCGCAGTGTCGGCATCCGCAATCAGATCCTCCGGTCCCGGTTCACGGGAACCGTCAACTATCACATCAGGGCCCAGTTTATAATATACACGAAGGCCACTTTCGCCCGATGTAACCCGCTCAGGTACGAAAGCCATGGTTTCATCAATTACAAAACCGTTGAACATTTCCGCCGTGATAAGATCAGACCTTGTATCGTGAGATTCAACTTCCAGGATTTGCCCAATTGTTTCATTTTCCCTGATTATAAGCTGACCTGGACCGGCAGTACCCGCCACAATCCTGATCGTCGCCTGATTGCCCTGCATATGTCCAACGATATTGCCGGACCGGGCTTCCTGGATCGACACCAGGAACCCTCCAAATATGCTGTCGCGGGTAATTATGAACTTCGCGTGCTCATGTATGAGTTGTGCACTACGGATCTCAAGTGCAACCTGGACGCCACCGAATCCATCGTTCGTGATATCTCCAACTTCACCAACCAGGTTACCGTTAAGCTGCACGTCAAACCCTGGATTTAACCCCTTAACGCTGATGAAGTTAACTTTAATAGTGTATGTTTCTGACCTCGGGGTGATCCATTCAGGCAGGAGAACGCCCAGATCCTCGATCCATTCGGGCTGACGCCATCCCAGCCCCCTGTAAATTGAGATCATTACAAGGACTATCACAATTGCTGTAAAACCAACCTTTGCGGCCGCGGTTACTTTCATATGCTACCCCTTCATCAGGCTGGTATTATAACCGATTTAGCACGGGGGGTTTATCAGATAATATCAGGTTGGAGGATTTCGGGGATTTTTTTTACTCGAAGCTGGTCCCAATTCCTGTATTTAATTTTGATACAGGGACTACAGGTTGGCGGAATTGGAATCAGTATTGTATTATTGCCGACCATCAGGCTATTTCCGTTATACAAATAATCAGGGGTGCAGGTTGCCGGTAAAACAACAAGAACATCCTTCAGGAATAACCAGGTTCTGGCAACCATATTTCAAGTTCCTTATCCTCACACTGATTATTACCGCAGCCCTAAATTTCACTGTTGACCCTTTCCTGATTTACGGCACGGGTCTGTTCGAACCATACCGGATCAACAACTACATCGAAAAAGCAGAGATGTACCA
>DAOVJF010000338.1 GCA_030673355.1 Planctomycetota bacterium
ATTTCCCGTGCCGAGTTTGAAAAATTGACGTACGATCTTGTTCAGATGACCAAGGGTCCATCAGAGACCGCGATGAGGGACGCGGGTGTGGGTCATGGGGAAGTCGACCAGGTCCTCCTTGTAGGAGGCTCGACCCGTATTCCCGCGGTTCAGAAGTTATTGAAGGAATTGACAGGAAAAGAGCCGAACAAATCGGTTAACCCGGATGAGGTTGTCGCGATCGGCGCGGCGATCCAGGCCGGAGTTCTCGGCGGTGAGGTTTCGGATGTGGTTCTGCTCGATGTCACCCCGTTATCACTGGGTATTGAGACTCTCGGGCAGGTAATGACGGTTCTTATTTCCAAGAACACGACTATACCGACAAAGAAAAGCGAGATATTCACCACCGCATCGGACAACCAGTCGCAGGTGGAGATTGTGGTGTACCAGGGTGAAAGGCAGATCGCAACACAGAACAAGCTGCTGGGTCGATTTTCTCTGACCGGAATCCCCCCTGCCCCGCGTGGGTTGCCTCAAATCGAGGTTATTTTTGACATCGACGCGAACGGCATTGTGAATGTAACCGCGAAGGATCTCGGTACCGGCAAGTTTCAGGCGATAACGATTACTTCATCCAGCAACCTTACAGACGATGAGATCAACGGGATGATCAAGGACGCGGAAGTTCATGCCGAGGAAGACAAGCGTAAACGCGGGGAAGCCGAGTCACGGAACAAGCTTGAAAGCCTGATCTATCAGACCGAGAAGAATATCCAGGAGCACGGCGACAAGGTGGATGACGGTATTAAACAGGAAGTTGAGAAGGAAATCGCGAATGCTAAAACCGCCCTGGAATCGAATGATGTGGAGAACTACAACCGTGCGATAGAATCGCTCGGGAATGCAGCCCAGAAGATTGGCGCCGCGATTTACGAAACTCTCCAGAAGGACCAAAAGGAGACAGCCGATTCTGCAGCCGGCGGGCAACCTGGATCCGACGGAGCATTCACCGAAGATTCAGGCCCGGACCCACAGTGGTCACCAGGTGATGAATCCTTGAATTAATGGGAACCATTTATCAATGAGTCAAACACACTCTGATCCTCCCTGTTAGTTTCCAGGATGGGTCGGGGATTGATAAGAAAGCGATACCATGACGAAGAATAAGAAAAATGTGAAGAAGGTTCAGATAGTGGATCTTGAGACCGAGGAAGCTGAAGTAATTGAAGAACCAGTGGAAGATAAGCTCGTTTCGGCGTGTGAAGCTGATGAAATCAAAGAACCGGATAATTTTAAGGACCTGGAGGAAAAGCTTGCTGCAATGACAGAAAATTGGCAGCGAGAACGGGCCAATTTCCAGAATTTCAAACGTCGGATTGAGGATGAAAAGAAGGAATTAAGGAAATATGCAAGCTACGATCTTGCATTTGACCTCTTAAAAGTCATAGATTACTTCGAAAGTTCAGTTTCTTTTGCAGAAAATCTTCCACCGGAAGCCCAAAATGTAATTATTGGTGTAGAATATACATTGAAGGAACTGGTACAGATTCTTTCGGCGCACGGAATAACGCCGATCAAAATCAAGGAAGGGGATACATTCGATTCCTCCCTGATGGAGGCTTCCGAACGTGTGATAAAGGAAGACGTTGAAGCGGAGACGGTAGTGGAAGTCCAGCGCGATGGCTGGATGTACCATGACCGGATACTTCGGTCGCCACAGGTTATTGTGGCTGTCGGTCCGCATGAACCGAAAGGGGGAGACGTTGTCGAAGGAGGTGAGAATGATTGAACGTACTTCCAAAAGCAAAGGGGAGTATGGAAACTAATTACATATATGTTAAAATCGACCCTTACGGGTTGCTTTTAGGACATTAAAAGGAGGAGGAAATTTAATGTCAACGATTAATCGCGCGAAGTTACATTTCACAACCCGGAAGCTGGATACCGAAGAGTACGCAATCGGGCATCTGAGTGACGAAACCGCAAAACTCTACTCGAGGGACCTGTATTTAATCGGGTGCGATGAAGAATCAGAAATTTTATCGGGTAACGACAGAACGAGATATACTGCAATAGTAAACAGGATTAGCGGCAGGGCGGTTGATGTTTTCTTTGACATCCCTGCCGAAACGGAAATTGAAATACAATCAGACATGAAGAAAAATGCCGGAGAAGGAACAAAATCGGCCCAAGTATCCCATTAGCGTTGTAGCCGAGATAATCGGGATCCATCCGCAGACGCTGCGCTTATACGAACGCGAAGGCCTTATCAAGCCTCAGAGATCGAACCGCCAGACAAGGCTGTACTCGGAAAACGATATAGAGCGATTGAAAAGCATAATTTGCCTGACACAGGACATGGGTGTCAATTTAGCCGGTGTCGAAATTATCCTTAGAATGCGCGAGCAGATGGAGGAAATACAGGATACGGTCGAAGAATTAATGAAAAGACTGTACCAGAAGATACACGAGAAATTTACAGAACACGATTATGACGAGATGGTCGGGCTTGTACCGAGATCATCGAGTTCGTTACAACCGGTCCGTACGGTTCAGCCAAGAGATGTTGAGGCTGAATTTGTAGACGGCAAGAAAAGTCAGTAGAAGCAATTCCGGAAGGTCGGGGGACAAGATGGGGAGACTGTTTCTCCCCAACTACTTTTAAATGAACCAGAGGTAATTCGACGTGCCAGTTTATGAGTATCAATGCAAGAAATGCGGTCATGTTTTTGAAAGGATCCATGGGATAGGCGAACATAAGAAATACAGGTGTCCCGACTGCTCCAGCTCCAGCACACAGAAGATTATCAGTCAAGTTGGAGTTATTTTCAAAGGCTCGGGATTTTATGCTACCGATAACCGGAAGAGCAGTTCTGTGAAAAGCGGGAACGGCAGCAAGGTAAAAACGACATCCAAGGAATCGAGAACGAACAAATCGAAAGGTGATAGTTCAGGATCAACGGATACATCACCGGTTAGTGAGAATTAGGCAGTAGCTGAATAAATTGGAAATTGAAGCCGGCTTTTGGATGAAGTCGGTTTTTTTGTTATGGGCAGAATGCCAGTGTTACATGGGCCAGTGTTACATGGGGATTTCCGGGACGCCGGGGACTATGTGATTTCGCCTGACATCCATGAAAAATGGTTCTGTCGCTAAAACCTCGCTTTGAATCATTTGTGGATTCTGGCCGGATGCAACCGGGCTGAGATCGTAGACCAGTAATTCCTTTCGTTTCGGAAGGACATAAAGGTACAGCTCATCCGTGGCGACCGCGATGCATTCAGAATAATTGGTTTCGACCAGGCCTTCGATTCGCGGGGGGAGATCGAAAGCAGTGATGATTTCGTTTGTGTCGGTGTCCATGATCGCGACAGTTGATGAATCCCGGCTGGCAATATACAGGTGAGAACCAATAGAATTGAACGCCATTGCGTATGGTGGGAATCCAAGTGAGACATAATCGGAAGTTTCATTTGTCTCGAGATTTACTATCGCGATAGACTGCCGTGCATTCATTGCGCCGTACGCACGAAGGCCGTCCGGACGGATCATGAAATTGCCCGGTGAATTTCCTAGTTCGATGATATCGGATTCGAGGCGGAAGCGATCGGCGTTGTAAATTCGTACACGGTCTGAGTGAGAATTGATGATATAGAAAAGATTCACGACAGGATTTGCCACGATGGCCTGGATATCGCCGCTGACAGAGAAATCGGCAAGTTCATCGGCCAGGTTGACCGTGTCGGCAGGAAGGATTTTTACGTTCCTGGAGTTATAGTCCTCTGAGCCACCATAGCCAACCGCGACAAACCGTTCATCGGCGGAAAGGGCAATTGCGGATAGAACCGGGGCTATCCTCTGGTGAATGGTGTTCCGGGGCATCACGATGGATGCATCGACATTTACTTCATAACGGTCCACGAATCCGGATTTTGTCGCGGTCCATATCACACTACCTTCCCTGTTGATAGCCATATCCGCCATACGTTCGCTTGCCGGACGTATCAGGCGGTTGTCGTGAAGACCCGGTGAATAGATAATAAATGAATCGGGTGCGTCGGTAGCGAAAT
>DAOVJF010000051.1 GCA_030673355.1 Planctomycetota bacterium
AACGATAGCAATTCCGATGAACGCGCAGTGCGCGGTATTCGCGGAATCGGAAGTGGTAACCCTCGTTCACGCGAAAACATCGAAAGAGGACATCGCAAGGGCGGTCCATGATGCGATCGCGAGCCGTATTGTTTCTCTCGCGCGCAAGGTCGGATTCGCGCCGGATGTGGTCCTGATCGGCGGCGTAGCTTTCAACACCGGATTCGTGGATTCCCTCGAACGGGCTTTGGAGACCAGGGTTATAATTCCTGACGATCCTGAATTCATCGGTGCATACGGAGCCGCACTGATAGCCGCGGAGGGGGATCCCATGGAGATATCCTGGGAGTCGCCGGTTGCTGAGACAGCCTCGGAGAGAAAAACAGCGCAACCTGTCATTCTGCCTGATTCAACCCCTGCGGTTCCGCCAGATGAAGATGAAAAAGCTGAGTACTGGCGTTGGAAAGAATACAACTGGCACGATGAGAACATAGACTGGCGCAACGCTGATCTTGTTACAGCCGGAGTGGACGTAGGATCAGTATCATCCCAGGCGGTAATTGTCGTGGATGGAAAACTGTACGCGTTCTCCAACATGCGTACAGGATCCAGCAGTCCCGAAAGTGCCACAAACGCAATGAACTGGGCACTGGAAGGCACAGGGCTTACGCTTGATGATATAGGATTCGTGGTCGGAACCGGTTATGGTCGGGTTAACGTACCGTTTTCAAAAAAGGCAATAACCGAAATTGCCTGTCACGCTCGAGGGGCCAATTTCATGTACGGCCCTGCGGTCAGGACAGTCCTCGATATGGGCGGACAGGACTGCAAGGTCATCCGCTGCGATGAGAGGGGCAAGGTAACGGCTTTCGCCATGAACGATAAATGCGCGGCAGGTACCGGACGAGGCATGGAGGTTTTCGCCGACCTCCTCGCGATTCCGATCGAGGATGTCGGTGAGATGTCGCTCGATGTCGAGGAGGAACCACCCCCGGTTTCGAGCACATGCGTTGTCTTCGCTAAATCCGAAGCGACCGGGCTTCTTCGCGAAGGTTGGCCGAAAAGCAAGGTGCTCGCGGCGTACTGTTCGGCGATGGCACACCGTGTTGTAACACTTCTGGAGCAGGTTGGGGTCGAGAAGGAATTCGCCATTACAGGTGGAATCGCCAAGAACATCGGGGTTGTAAAACGACTGTGCAACGAGATTGATATCGAAGCCCTGAAAACAGATTACGACACCCAGATCGCCGGCGCACTCGGTGGAGCATTATTCGCACAGAATCTGTTAAAGAAAAAACTCGCTAAAGCTGGGAAGTAGTTTCAGTTTCCTGAACGACGGACAGAAGGAAATCAAAATGAAAGCTCACTACGGTTACAAGGACGGCGCCGGTGATTTTTTCATTATCATCGACACCGACAACTGTATCGATTGCACGGACCATCCATGTGTCCCCGCCTGCCCTGAGAGCGTTCTCGAAATTATCGAGGATGACTACGATGATATGGTGGCATCTGTGACAGGGGATCACCGCAAGAAGATCAAGTACTCATGCGCACCGTGCAAACCCGACATAAACCGTCCACCACTACCATGTATCGAAGCATGTCCCAAAAACGCCATCGAGCATTCCTGGTAAAATATGTAACATGTGCTTCCAGCGCATGACCCCTGTAACTTGTGCTTCCAGCGCATGACAAAAACCTTCCTATGCTATAATCCCAAAATGCGCCACACAGCCTTCATCGCGGCCCTTTTGATCTCATCCCTCTTCTTAACCGGATGCACCGGTTCCGCGAAAATCCCATACCGGCAAAATGTTAAAAATGTAATTATCATCGCGATCGACACCCTCAGGGCAAACCATCTTGGTTTCATGGGCTACCCCCGGGAAACCTCCCCATTCCTCGATGAATTCGCCGCCCGCAGTATTATTTTTGACAATATTTACACACCGAAAGCGCTGACGCTCCCATCTTTTGCATCGCTCTTTACCGGGCTGCATCCGAAGAATACTCAAATCTACAAGAACATGTGGCCGCTTTCGGAAGACCTCCACCTGCTTGTCGAAGATTTCCAGGCAGAGGGATTCATAACCATTTTTCTCTCCGCAAGCGGAATTCTCCACAGCCGCTACCGTATGGACCAGGGATTCGATACCTACATCGACGCCGATCCGCATCCCGAGGAAGCATGGCATATCATCGAAAAAATCCACGAGCAGACCGAAAATATTCTTGAACCATTTTTCCTTGTCGCTCATTTCTGGGAACCGCATTCACCCTACGATCCCGATCCGGATGTCCTCGATCTGTTTGCCGACCCGAACTACGAAGGTCCGATGGATGGTTCGGTTGATGTTTTAAACGCGTACAACCTCAGGCAGGTCGAGTTGACCGGCGTGGATATCCAGCATGCGATCGATCGCTACGATGGCGAAATCCGATGGCTGGACAACCAGTTGAAAGAACTTTTCGACTATTTCGATGAGAAGGGATTCATCGATAATTCAATTATTGTAATAACGAGCGATCACGGAGAGCTTCTCGGCGAGAACCATTTATTCCAGCATCGAAGGGACAGCAACATTGAGCTCCAAATCCCGTTGATCATGCACTTTCCGGGGGATCTCGACCCAGGTTTGCGTGTTCCGGCACTCGCGGAGATTACTGATATTCTGCCTACCATTATGGACGTACTCGGGATCGGGATTCCGGCTGAAATCGATGGCATGAGCATGTTCCCGCTGTTCAGTGATCCGGAATTTGAATTCAGGACCAAGCTCCTTAGCGTTGGGGTCGATGACCCTGGTTATTTTCTTTACAGTGAATTCAATGGGAATCACCGCGTAAGGGTGGAGCCTGATTTCGATGACCCTGAACCGGTCTGGCTCGATGAGCAGGACCGTGAAAGATTGCGCTCTCTCGGGTATATTCATTAATAATACGTGCGGCGGGGCAAGTTTCAATTTGAAAGAACGTGACGGAGTTTTAAGTACATGATTAAGCTTACAATCGATGGAATTGAAATCGAAGCGGATGAAAATACGACCATTCTCGAAGCGGCGGATGCTGCCGGGGTTTATATCCCGCGAATCTGCTCCCATCCCGATCTGCCGTCGGTCGATCCGGAACAGCTCGAACCGTGGGCTGAAGTTTTCCTGGGCCCGGATTTGAAAATATCTTCAGGGGCGGACAGCCGGTACGAGGGCTGCCAGCTATGTCTTGTCGAAGTCAACGGGCAACCGGAACCGGTCAGGGCCTGTGTTACGAAAGTAGAAATCGGGATGACAGTCGTCACATCGAATCCGGAAATCGAATCCCGCCGCAAAGCAAAGCTCAAGGAAATTTTCAACACGCATCCGCATGCCTGCGTAACCTGCGCGCAGCAGGCAGGATGTTCATTGGAGCCCTGCTCGACAAATGTTGCGAAGGACGAGCGATGCTGCCCGATTTTCCAGATCTGCGAACTCAGGAAGATCGCCGAATTTGTCGGGATTCCCGATGATACATCCCGCTACATCCCGCCCGGACTTCCGGTAATAGAAGACGAACCATTATTTTTGAGGGATCACAACCTCTGCATAGGCTGCATGCGATGCGTGCGGGTTTGCCGTGATGTCAGAAATGTCGACGCGCTTGGCTTTACGTTTGATGAAAATGGAAAACTGGTTGTCGGCACCAAGGCCGCGACACTGAAAGACTCAGGATGCCGGTTCTGCCTGAGCTGTGTTGAGGTCTGCCCGACCGGAACACTGCGTTTGAAGTTCGAGGAGCCAAGAATCGATGGGCGGCGAACGGCCCATTGTATCGCGACCTGTCCGGCTGGAATGGACGTCCCGCGTTATCTCAGGGAGATCAGGCGTGGAGAGTTCGCGCGTGCCGAAGCTGTTATCCGGGAAACCGCACCGCTGCCCAGATCGCTGGGCCAGGTTTGTTTCCATCCATGCGAAGAAGAATGTATTCGTGGCGACGTCCACGAAACAATCGCCATATGCTCCTTAAAGCGCGCGGCGACAGAACATGCGGGCGATCCAATCTGGAAATCAAAGTTCGATAGAGTGTCATCCACCGGAAAGAAAATCGCGATCGTCGGTGCCGGACCAACCGGACTGACCGCTGCCTGGTTTTTAAAACTGAAAGGCCACGATGTCACAATCTACGAGTCGATGGATTCTCCAGGTGGGTGGCTCCGCAATGGAATCCCTAAATATCGCCTTTCGCCTGAATCCCTGGATGCCGATATTGAAGATATTAAAAGCATCGGCGTGGAAATTAAAACGGGAATGGAAGTGGGAAAGGATATCTCCCTCGATCGGATTCGTTCCGGTCATGACGCGTTGCTTATCGCTGTGGGTGCGCGGAAATCGAAACCCCTGCCATGCGTCGGTGTCGACCTTTCGGGTGTTGAAGCCGGACTTGACGCCATGAAAAAAATAATGCTTGAAATTGCACCGGGCGATAAACCGTATGAAGGTGAAAAAGTCCTTATTATCGGCGGCGGGAATGTCGCGATCGATGTCGCACGGTCCGCATTGCGGCTTGGCCCCGGCGAAGTGCATCTCTACTGCCTTGAAGAACGGGATGAAATGCCAGCCCACGACTGGGAAATTGTCGAAGCCGAGAAAGAAGGAATCGTGATGCATCCCGGTTGGGGCCCGGTACTGATTTCAGGCGACGGAAAGGTTGAGAGAGTCGATTTCCGGAAATGCACATCCGTTTTCGATGCATCCGGACGCTTTTTACCCAAATTTGATGACAGCGCGACCACATCCCATGAAACCGATCGCGTGCTGATTGCGATCGGCCAGGACACCGAATTGGAATTCCTTGGAAGTATCGAAGGAATCGACCTGAAAACCGGCATTGATTCGGTGGGTACATCGGTTGATGGGATATTCGCAGCCGGTGAGGTAATATCAGGTCCGGCGTCCGTGATCGATGCTGTTGCGCATGGACGAAAGTCCGCGTCGGGAATTGACAAATTCCTCGGTGGTGACGGCGATATCGACATCCGGCTGCTTGACGATACCGAACCGGACGGCGAACTTGGGATAATCGATGGCTTTTTCGATCTCGGTAAAATCCCAATGCCCCGCCTTGGAATCGAGGAAGCCACCGTTTGTTTCGATCTCGTAGAGAAAGGATACTCACCGGAAGACGCGATCGGTGAGGCCGGGCGATGCTTAAGATGCGATCTCCGCCTGCTTCTCTGCCAGAATCCATCGGCGCCCGAATCGTGGATTGAATTCAACGAGGGTAATATCTCGAACCTTCCCGAGATCGAGGGTGTGTACCTGCTTCTCGATGAGGATAAAAAAATCTACGCGATCAAAGGCGAGCGGAATATTAAAGAAGCCCTCCTCGAAATCCTTGAGACAACTGAGAAAGCAAAGTATTTCCTGATCGAAGAGGACCCGATGTATTCTAAGCGTGAGAGCGAGTTGATCCAGGGATACCTCAAGGAACACGGCTCTATGCCCCCCGGCGAAGGCGACGACGACCTGGACGATCTGTTTTAAGGCCAATTTTAGTAAATAAAACTTCTTTTAGGACCGCGAAGCTCCAGCATCGCGAATCGGGGACACGCTGAGATCGGGGACACCTCTTTTCGCTCGTCGAAAAGCAGGTGTCCCCCTCAATTCTAAATATGTCCAATCAATTTTTATTTAACAGGATTGGTCTAAGACAAAATCAGGTGTCCCCATGATCGCGAAAAAAAGAATTAATTTCTAAAATTGGCATGGAGAAATGTAAGCGATGTCCTGACACAAACTGTAAGCGATGTCCTAATACCATACACTGCCGTGCTGTTCTACGGTTTTTTTACAAATGGAAAACGGCAACCGGTACTTTCTTAATCCTCAGTTGCAGTCGTTACCGAACACAACTGCTGCATGGGCGGCGATGAAGAGAGTATCGCCATAGTCCCATTCAGGCATCATCGCATAATGGCTCATGTATGCCTGGACAACAGGATCGTGGGTCATTTTATCCCTGAAATGCCCAACCTTTGGATTACCCTTGTTTGTCTGGGGAATCCCATCGAGCGAATCCGCGATATGAAGATGGGTTTCCTTCAGGAACCAACCATCTGTCGTCTGGTAAGTCACGAACACCAAGCCGAATATACTCGCCACTGTGACAGTCCCGACATCGATATCCTGACCGGCATAAAGCGTATAGATAGAATTATTCCCGATTGTGTACTCCATGTAGGTGGCCCAGTTTTTTCCGGGGAAGTCTGTTCCATCGGCCCATGCACTTTCCTGGTCGCAAGGCTGGGGGTCCGGGTCGGAATCAAGGCCGGTCCGGTAGTCGTCGTCAATCGGACCTGCTGTCGGACCTGACGATCCGCCACATCCCAATGTCATAGATGTAAGAAGAATTACAAGCGCAAAAACAACGAACTTGAGATTCATAATTGAAAGCCTCCAGG
This sequence comes from Planctomycetota bacterium, assembly GCA_030673355.1. Lineage (GTDB taxonomy): Bacteria > JAJVIF01 > JAJVIF01 > JAPKYR01 > JAPKYR01 > JAPKYR01. Next base: position 6,416 of record DAOVJF010000051.1, read on the forward strand.
TTTTAATTGCAGTCGGGCAATATGTCATTTATACCATCCAACACCATAACCGAAGTGCCACCATGCAATCCGGTTTCTTGGCAAATAGTATTGCATTGTAAAATACAATTAGTCAAGACAGGAAAAATGCCTTGTCTCCGAAGTTCGGAAAAAATACTTTCAAGTAGAATTGATCTTACACTGAATTACACTGGGTGAACACCTAAAATAAAAACGTCCCTGGTTTCAGAACATGATCCAGAGACTGTTTTATGAGAAACACTCAGCAGTGTTAGATTCTTAAAAATACTGCATGTTCGCAGTCCCCCCCGTATATTACTATCGCGTTTCAGCCCATATTTTCATCAATCTTCGAACGGTACTGCCATAAAAAATCTGACCCAGTCACCGGACGGTCCCAGCTGCATATACCTGATCACCACACTTGAACCCTCGCTTTCCCACTCATCACGGGCTTCAGACATTAACCGGTCGTAATCATCGAGGTTAACAACATCCTCGCCGCTGATGCTGACAATAATCAAACCCTCCCTCATACCCTTTTCAAACGCGACACTCGACGGGTCTACATATGCCACAATAACGCCGGTAATGCCTTCGGGAAGATCGTAGAATTCGATAATTTCCCGGTCCAGCTCCTCGACCTCGATTCCAAGGTATTCGGTATTCCTTTCGGATTTCGTGGGCTTGGAGTTATCCACGTCTTCATCCTCAATCGGCTCATCAGCCGGCTGGAGGACATTCGAGTCGCGCTGGATGGGGGTAATCGCCACGGCAATTTCCTCTCCATCACGCCAGACAATGAATTCGGCAGGCTCCCCGACAGGAAGTGCGGCTATGACTCGCGATGCGGACGAGGTACTGCTCACGTGCTCCCCACCGACCTGTAAAATTACATCGCCTTCCCAAAGTCCTCCCTCATCGGCAGGATTTCCTTCAGTCAGCCCGATCACAATGGCGCCATCAATACTTTCAAGGCCAAATGCTTCAGCCAGGTCGGGATCGATATTCTGAATAGTTACACCGATCCAGCCCCTGATAACCTCTCCGTACTCAAGGAAGCCCTCATAGACAAATCCGGCGATACTCATCGGAATGGCGAATCCGATTCCCGATCCCTGGGAGCTGATCGCGGTATTTATACCCACCGCGCGCCCATGAATATCAACAAGCGGTCCGCCTGAATTACCCAGATTTATCGCCGCATCGGTCTGGATGAAGTCCTGGTAGTATGCACCACCCTGAAGGAAAAGCTGCTCACGGTTCGTTGCGGACACGATTCCGACCGTAACCGACCCGGCCAGATTCCCAAATGGATTCCCGACCGCCATGACCCAGTCGCCGACCTGTAGTTCATCCGAATCGGCAATTTCGAGATATGGAAAAGGCTCGCTGTCCTCAATTTTCAGAACCGCGACATCGGAATCCGAATCGCTGCCGATAATCTCCGCATCGAACTGCTGCCCGTCGTCCATTACGACCGTTATTTCATCGGCATTGGCAACAACATGGTTATTTGTGAGAATGTAGCCATTTGGGTTGACCAGGAAACCGCTGCCGGCTGAATAAACCGGAAATTCTTCCTCAGGCTGGTTTCGATCCCTGTTGCGATCCGGTCTTCCAAATGGGTCCGGTATATCGAAAGGGAACTCGAACTGTTCGCCGAATGGCGATCCGTATTCCATGAGGGTTTGCGTTCCTTCGGCCTGGATACTCACGACCGCCGGACGAACCGCGGCCACAATGTCACGGAAGGATTCCTGCGTGGAGACAAGAAAATCCGACGGCTCCACACCCGCGGGAGAAGTAGAAAAACCTCCCTGGGCCACTGATTTCGGTATCCAGTCAAGTCCATTTGATAAAAGTATTCCCGTTACTACCCCGAACAAAAGCACAAAAAAGAGGAGAAGCGATTTCGCTCCCCTGTGCTGGCTCGCAATTCGTGGGTCCATATTGTTAACATCCTCCAGATTGAGTTTCTAATTCTCCCAACTTCTTTCCAGACGTATCGCTGGTATTAGACTCATAAGAAACAAAATGGTTCATGCCTGGCATCGGGATTATCTGAAAAATTAAATAAATCCCGGCGTAAATATCATTTGGAACCCGGGTTGCACTGAACCAAAATGCGCCTCTCATGGTACCATATGGTGTGTCTTCTGTGAGACACTATATATATAAGACACAATTCGACTTAAAGCCATGGTTATTCTCAAAATTATACAATGGCTGTTTATTAAATTCTTCGTCATCATAAAAGGATTACTTTTTCTAATCCTGCTTTTCCTTTTATGCATTACGGCATTTGTTAACGGCTTCCTCTCCGAAGTGGTCAAGGACCTCCCGATGATTGAAAATCTCGGTGTCCCCGACCTCGCCATGACGAGCAAAATCTATGCGGCGGACGGGACTCTTCTCGGGGATGTTTTCGGCGAGGAGAACCGTGTTTTAATCGGATGGCACCAGATTCCGGAGGACCTTCGCAACGCGATCGTGGCGGTGGAAGACCAGGATTATTACTCGCATCCCGGGTTCGATATCAAGGGTATGGCAAGGGCTTTAATTCAAAATCTCCAGCAGGGAAGCCTGAAAGGCCAGGGAGCAAGCACGGTCACCCAGCAGCTTGTCAGGGCCCTGTATTTATCAAACGAACAGACTTTCGAACGTAAAATCGCCGAGATAATTCTGGCGGTTAAAATAGAGCAGAAATATTCTAAAGATGAGATTCTCACATTCTATCTGAACCAGGTTTATTTCGGATCGAACGCCTATGGGGTCGAGGCGGCCTCGCAGACATATTTCGGGCAACCCGTCTCCGAGTGCGACATCGCCCAGTGCGCGATGCTTGCCGGACTTCCGCAGGCGCCGTCGAGGCTCAGCCCGTACGTCAGCATGGAGAACGCGATCGAACGTCGCGAGCACGTCCTGACCCGTATGCTCGAAGAGGGCTACATCGATCAGGATGAATTCCTGGCCGCGACTGAATCCGAAATTAACCTGACCGGACGAAGGGACGTCGGGTTTACCGGGCTCACCCATCCATACTTCAGCACCTACGTAATTCACGAGGTCCAGGAGAAATTCGGGCTTCGGAAGCTCTATACGGAAGGCCTCAGGATTTATACGACCCTTAATCCCGATTGGCAGGCGGTCGCAGAACAGACTGTTATCGATAAGGTTGCTGAATTCGCCGATCTGAATGTCACCCAGGGCGCGCTTGTGACTATCGAAGTGCAGACCGGTGCGATTCGCGCGATGGTCGGCGGTACCAATTTCGATGACAGCGAATTTAACCGCGCTTGGCAGGCTAACCGTCAGCCCGGTTCCAGCTTCAAACCATATGTTTACCTGACCGCGATGGACGACAGCTTCTCCCCGAACAGCCTTGTCCGTGATGTGGAAACCGATTTCGTCATCGAGGGCTGGGGGACATACACACCGCATAATTACGATTATGGATATCGTGGAATAATTACGCTTCGAAGTGCCCTTATGGCAAGCAGGAACATCCCCGCGGTCAAAATTGTCGATATTGTCGGAGGGCAGCGCGTAGCCGACATCGCAAGGGCATGCGGAATCCTTTCTACGATCCGACCCGCTCTGTCGATGGGGATCGGCACAAGCGAAGTCACCCTTCTCGAACATACATCGGCCTTTTCGACTTTCGCTAACGACGGGGTACTGAACCAGCCTTACGTGATCGAGCGAATCACCGATGTTCGCGGCAATGTTTTGTATACACACCAGCCGGCGCGCGCGCAGGTTGTACAACCGAACGCCGTACGTCTTCTCGTCAGTATGTTGCAGGGTGTTGTGACCGGCGGCACAGGCACTCGCGCGAGAGTTACAGGCCACCATATCGCTGGTAAAACCGGTACTACCGATGACTGGCGCGATGCATGGTTCCTTGGTTTCACACCTTCCATCGTCACGGGTGTATGGATCGGTAACGACGACAATTCCGCCATGTCGAGAGTCACCGGCGGACGGTATCCGGCAATTATCTGGCACGATTACATGGAGTATGTTCTTGCCGATATGCCGGATGAGACATTCCCATCGCCCTCCTACCCGAGATATACACGCGCTATGGATCATGAAGACAGCCAGGCAATGCTTGAAAGTCAAAAGGCGCTCCAGGACCTCGCGGAAGAGCTTGG
>DAOVJF010000464.1 GCA_030673355.1 Planctomycetota bacterium
AAAATTCAGTACAGATCGAACGCCCTGATTCCGGTTGTCTGATTCATATCGTAGAGTATCCCGTCCTTCAACACCAGCTCGCTTTTAATCTGTGTAAACGATAGAAACAACGAGTCATATAACATCCCAACCACACTCGGACTGTCGTACGGGAATACCGCTATCGCATATGCTCCCGATGTATTGCCCTGGACATACGCATACTGGCCATCCACCACGAGCTGTGTAATTTTAATATTCGGATGCACCACAACTGCCCCGGCATAGTTTGGAACTCCCGGACTGCTGATATCCGCAACCTCAAGCCTGGTCGTAGTCGCCAAATACAGCTTATGACCCTGGGTAACCATCTCCTCCACCACTTCGGGAGTTGAATAATGCGACATAAACACAGGCGCGAGCGGATCTGAAATGTTGTAAGTATCGACGCCGGTATCTGTGGATAAATACATGTAAATACCGCTGTAGGCGAACCCGGTTGCTTTATTCTGGAGAGTGTAATTAGTAATATAGTCCGGTGATGATGGATTTGTTATATCGTAGATCAATACTTTTGCGGCATCGTATGTGATATACAGCGTGTTACCGTGGATGCTCGATGCGACTGGAATTGTTGAATATGATCCGGAATACAGCTCAAACAAGTTTGTCGGATCGGAAGCATCCAGAATCTGGAAACCGTACGATTTACACGCCACCATGACATCTCCCTCGATTGCCATGGTCCTCATCCAGTCTGACAGTGGGAACTTACCGGCAAGAAATGCATTCAGAGGATCGGAAATATCGACAGTCTTTATAGTGTGCGTATAACCGGACCAGTCATGGATGAGCATGTAGTCGTCCTTGACAAGGGCTTTTCGCGGGTTGTTTACTACCGGAAGCTCCGATTTGAACTGGGGATTCGTTGTGTTACCGACATCAAAGACCTGCATGGGGGAGTTTTCAGGAATTATGTTGAGTATATCTCCGAGTATCGATACATCCCTGGCATCAGCGCCAAGGAATGTTGTCGAATCAATCTGTATGTCGGCGGGATCCGAATAATCGCAAATTGTTAAACCTTCAGGGCCATCACCGATAAACGCATCCTGGGACCAGGTCTGTACACTCGTCGCTTCCCCGGGAAGCGCTTTCACTCCAACTTGAACGAGATCGAAACCGGTGTATTCGAGAATATAAAGATAGCCTGTGTCTGTCGCGGAATTAAACAGGGTAAAAATGACGTTAAGGAACGATACATGCATATCCGTGAAAGACCCTGCCGGACGGTCGTACGATCCCACCTCGGTTATCGTTTCAAGATCGGTCACGTCAAATGCGAGAATTTTATTACTTCCGCCGACAATTAAAATTGTATCCCCACTCGAGTACATGATATCGAGTTTTTCGGGCTGGTTCGCATGATCGATCGTTGCAACTTCCACAGGCATATGCGGCTGTCCGCTGTACTGGAAGATTTTCACATCTGATCCAATGACCTGCGGTGTACCGACAAACATATGAGTCTGGGTCAGCGCGATTCCCTTCATTCCGATTATGCCTGAGTACACAGATTCATAATGTACAGGATTCGCCGGGTCTGAAAAATCGATCAGATCAATGATTGCCCCCTCAGGGAGGGTGTTCTCCATGAAATACAGCCTGCTGCCGAAAATATTGCCATCTGTGCCGATGTCCCATCTTGAGCCGAACACCATTTCCGGTTCAAAAGTGTAATCATGGATATCATAGACCCAGCAACCCATCCAGCTTGTCAGGATCGTATGTGTATGCGTGCGGTAGACCCTGTCAGCCTTGGCGAACAGATTTTCCGGCGTTATTTCAAGCGATGGGATATCGGGTGTGACCATCGTAGGTGTTGTGTAAATTTCAAGGAAGTATGGAACCACCTGCGTGCTGACCTGCGTGCCAATCTCAATGTAATGCACTTCAGGCATAAGCGGCATGTCGTCTATGACAATAACTCCAGTCCCACTGCTTGTATCGGTCATTGCCAGAAGGTGTCCGGAGCCATCGTAAAAGCCGAGTGTAGCAAGGTGATCGGCTGACAACCTTATCTCGCCATTACTGTCGGCTCCTGGAGCTATATCAAAATAAAAATAATCTAATTCATCTTCGGGGTAACAGACTTGACCGGTTGTAGTACCATATGAACCGATGGAATATGCTTCAGGAAAATCATTGTTGTTATCGGCATAACATTCCAGATCCATGATGACAATTGGAATGGTATGATATGAGGACAGTGGAGCGTCAGGACCATCCGCTGCTCCCTGTACGTAGGTGGAACCGTCCGATGATTCTACCCGAACGACCAGCAGCACTTCACCTGCTCCAGTGACAGTGGTTAAACCTGTCAGGTCGACAAGGTAACTTGCCTTAGTGGCTGTTTCTTCAAGAAATACAGCGGTAATTCCTCCAATAAACAGATCAGGGCAGAAAACTCGCACCGTGTTAATCTGGCCCGAAACATTACACGCAGCCTGACCCTGCCAATCATTAACGTTGATCCTTAATTTCAGAATTCCACCACCGATCCCCGTATCGGTGTCGTAGTTCAATGTGTTGACATAAGGCTGTATAAAAATTCCATACGGCTCAGGCTGGTTTGCCTCGATCGGGAAATCGTCCGGAATCTCCACCGGTGGATTCGGGTCCGGGAAATCCCATGAGCAGTCGATTGCATAGCCGATTTTTACCGTGAGAGCAGGGGTGGTCGGGAATTGGAAATACATCCTGCGAGTATTGGAGCTGGTATCGCGAAATACCCCGCGCCCAAGATCGTTGATGAGAGGCTCATTGACCATGGGGCCGAGT
>DAOVJF010000047.1 GCA_030673355.1 Planctomycetota bacterium
GAAATGGTCCAGGTACATCCTTGCGGCATGCGCGTTGATCGGATCGTGGCTCGCGCCCGGATATCAGGAAACGATATTGATGCCAGTGATAATCGGGCTGGTGTCATTCTGGGCGACAATCTGCCATCTCGCGGAAGGTTTTTCGCGTGGATATGTAATCAGCCCGGGATTCTCGGGAATTTTATTTATCGCGATCGCATTGTTCTCACCGGGGTACATACCAATATTACCGGGGGTCGGGTTTGGGATAATCTGTTACCTTCTAATCCTCATGATTATTTCGACGAACCCGGTACTTCGCGCGTATCCAGACAGCCAGTTGTATTCGATCAGGCATCCATTTGAGAAATTGATACCGCTCCTGTATGTAGCGCCGGTGAAGCTGTCGCCGGTTCTCAGTGCGGTACCGGCGTACTACTGCACAATCGGGGTTTTCAGCATCCCATTTCTGAGGATTACATATTTTGATACAATGTCGATCCACAAGTATATTGTGACCCTGGCATCGAGCCTGGGCAGTGAACCTGGAAGCTGGAAGGACGCGATAATAATTTTCCGAAGGGCGGTTGGGATACTCAACCTGCTGGAATCGCTCCAGCGGTACGAGGGAGTCGATCTGGACGGGGTCGCGCTGGCGGCATCGGCACGGCTTGCCCTGAGGGAAATCCCCTGCCCTGCAAAGATGGTTCTCACCGAAGTGCTTAATACTTTCCAGAGTCTGAAGCGTGAAATAATAAAGGACGCGTTTGATTTTCAGACCGTACCGGCGCCATGACCCCAAAAATCCATTGAAGTTACCCCCGCATGCGGATATACTAAGCCCTTCGTAAAGGAGATTATTTTTTAATGATCAGCACCAATGACTTCAGGAACGGAACATGTTTCCGGTACGACAATCAACTGTGGAAGATAACCGAGTTCCAGCACGTAAAACCGGGAAAAGGACCGGCATTCGTGCGTGTGAAGCAGCTAAATTTAAGGACCGGGGCAATAGTTGAAAGAACTTACCGTGCCGGGGAAAAGATCGAGGATATCCGTGTTGAGAATCGGGAGATGTCGTATTTGTATCGTGAAGGCACAAATTACATTTTCATGGACAACGAGAACTACGAGCAGCTTGGAGTGAATGAAAAAATAATCGGGGACAAAGCTGGATATCTCCTTGAAAATACGAATTCGACTATCCTGATGTACGAGAATGAGATACTCGTTGTCAGCCTGCCGAATTTCCTGGTGGTAAAAATTACGAGGACAGACCCTGGTGAAAAGGGAAATACGGCACAGGGTGGAAGTAAACCGGCGACAATCGAGAGCGGCGCCACGATCCAGGTTCCGCTGTTTATTAACGAGGGGGAGAAAATCAAGGTCGATACCCGTGATGGACGATATGTGGAACGGGTTAAGTAATAAATTGCACAGGCAAATTCAATCGGGGAAAGAAGATCTCCCGTCAGGTTTAAAATTTTTTTTACATTTAGTGTATTTATGGTAATAATCACAGAGATTATTTTGAAACAGAACGAATAGTGATATTCAAATTGCTTAAAATAAAATATAACAATAAAGATTTACCAGGGTAAGGCCAGGATGCTTTAAGAATGAAACTACCGTCAAACAGCGATGAAGCCGCGAACTGTATCGACCAGACACTGCTGCGTCCGGAACTCCCGGAATCAACATATAAACAATGGCTCATTGATAATGCCAGGAGGAAATTCAAAACCCTTTTTGTGCCGCCATATTACGTACCGCTCGCATCGATGCACTGCATCGAAACCGAAACCCGTGTGGGGTCGGTAGTAGGGTTCCCGATGGGATTCATGGTGCGCCACACGAAGATCCAGGCATTGAAGGATCTTATCGATCGCGGGGCGGAAGAGATTGACTTTGTTGTCAATATTTCCTTCCTGAAATCGGGCAACGATGCCGAATTCAAGGGGGAATTGAAGGACCTTCGCGCGTATGCTGATTCCCGTAAAACAGTCAGGGATGAGCCGGTTATCTTAAAAGGCATCATTGAATGCTGCTATCTCACCGAGGCTGAGAAACGATGGGCGGTGGAGCATCTGGCGAACGCCGGAATCGATTTTGTAAAAACCTCGACCGGAACGGCGTCGGGGGGTGCGACCGTAAATGATATAGTGCTCATTAAGTCATCCTCGCAGAGACGGATCGCGATAAAGGCATCTGGTGGAATTCGCACGAAAGAGGACCTGGAAAAAATGCTGAAAGCCGGGGCTACCCGGATCGGCACCTCATACGGGGCGCATATAATCGCGGAATATATATCCATACCGGAGTTTTGAATATATCTAAAAAAAGGGAACAGGCACTTTTGTGATCCCCCTTTTGCTGTTCCCTTTAACAGGTTCCTTAATTGATCCTCTTATTTACTGCCACGTTACAACGCCGTCAGGGTGATCTCCACCGGCGCCGATGTCGTTGATTGTCCAGGTTGAGTCATTGCCGCAGCCCTGGTCCATTTTCTGCGATGTATAGATATCCAGGCCGTTAAGGTCGAGGAACACGCCCCACGATCCGCGGTTACGGCCGGTGGAAAAGTACCCGTTGCCAATGGAGCCGGTATGCGTTGTCAGGTAATTATCGATACCACCGTAGTCGACAAATACGCCGACGCCGCATTCATTGCCGCCTCCAAGAGAATGCGCCGCGGTTGAATATGTATCGTCGCCGCCTTCCTCGAGGAAGAATGTATTCGAGAAATCGTGGCCGCCGCCTACACCAACACCGGTGGTTGCCGTGTACGAATCATTTCCGAATCCCTTAGCGAGGAAGAAGGCGGTTCCATAATGAGCGGTGGCGCCGTAGACGTACCAAATTCCATAGCAGGTATCATCGCCGCCGAAATCCGCGAAGATTCCGGTGCCGTACCAGTACGCGCATCCGCCGCCGAAAACACCGCACGAGAATTCATCGTTTCCGGATTTATCGAACAGGATTCCCTGCCCGCCGGATTTCCAGATCGTGTCATTCGGATAATCGACTCCGTCGTAACGCAACCCGAATCCCTGGCCCTGGCTCATGGAAACATTATGCTCGTTGGTTTGCGCGCTCGGATATTTGATATTTGTATCGTTCGCTATCCAGCGGTCGTTGCCATCACCGTCATAAGCGAATCCCCAGCCCTTAACATATCCGAATCCCTGGGAATACTGGTAGCAGTCGTATCGATCGTTTCCCCACTCATCGATCATGAAACCAAGGCCGTGGTAACCGGATCCCTGGCTGCAACCGTCAGCGTTGTAGGTATCGTCCCCACCGGAATCGAGCAGTACACCGACCCCGAAATTAGCGAATCCCTGGGAGAAACGGAAATTATCATAGGTGTCGTTTCCGAAGCAATCCCACAGGACACCGATACCCATGCGTCCCGCACCCTGGGAATAATTTCCATTACCCTGGTCTGTGTAACTGTCATTTCCGGAAAGGTCGATGCACAGGGAGAACCCGTTACTTAACGACGCATTCGCTCCGGCGGGGCAGTTGTAAGTATCGTCGCCGCCGGGATCGATCAAAAGAAGATATTCAGCGCCACTATGAGTGTCCGGTCCGCTGGAGCCGAGTTCGACAGTACCGATCGGGGTTTCCCACGACCAACCGAGAGAAGGCTGCGGGACGTAATAGAGTCCAAGGTCCCTGATGCCGTCAAACGCCTGGAGAACGGGTCCTGCCGCCCTGTACATATTGGGGTAATCAAAACCCTCCATAGCATAAAGAACAGAGTAATAAATCGCGGAGAGATCATAGAACCAATTAGTGCCGTAGTTGAAAATGTCCCCCTGGTCCTGGGATGAATATTGCGAGATCGCAGTCTCCCTGTATGGGTACCCTTCAGCGACCGACTTCAGCATGGCCGCGGTCATATATTGCAGATTTATCGGAAGCCCTGCGGTTTCGATAGCGATCTGGCTTTTATCATTCGGTGAAAGGCTCGAACCGATTGCCGTATATAAAATCTCCATAGCATCGGCGATCGGGTTCGCGGTCGGGTTGTAGCCGAAACTGACTGGAGAGAAAGTCTCACCAAGCTGCTGCGATCCGATGGTCAGGATGCTATAGAGATCGGGCGGGTCGGTCCGGATTTCCAGGTTATCGAGAAGGTTCCAGCAGTATGGGACCGTTTTCAAAGGCTCGCGATGGATGCTGTCATAATATGGGAGACGGGTATCGCCATAGCCAAGGTCGGGTGCGAAGAAATTTAAATCGGTTCCCTCATATTTCATATTCTCTTTCGTCAGGGTGGCTCCCGGGTTGCCGTTGTTCCACTTGTGCATCATGCTCAGCGCGCTTTCGAGCCGGTCCTGGGTAATCAATTTTACCTCGATTTCAAAGGGCTCGTAGATCAGCGGACCTGCCGTGCTTCCCGCCTGCAGCCAGCACTGGTAAAATCCGGGCGCCGCCCCGTAGAGGTTGGCAACGGTGGCTTCCCAGTAATCCCCGACCTTAACGAGGTCAACCGGTGCGACCGCTCCCATGGAGCTTAAGTCGAGCTGGACAAAGGCGATATCGTTCTGCCAGTCCTTGACATCCACCTGGATTTTTTCGGAATACGATGCGACCGTGCCAAGAAAATCGATCGGTTTATAGATTTTCATCTCGTACGGCTCCTCGCAATTTTCAGGGAAACTGGTCTCGAATGAGAAAGCCACGGGGCCGGACCCCGGTGGAAGAATCAAACGGTATGTCGCGATATAGGTCTGATGGGCTTTGAACGCACGCTTGGGAGTGTCCTTACTGAAAGCGACAAACGGGTTACGCGCGAGGTCTCCGGGGAGATCGAAAAGATCGGTGTAGTTATCAGCATCGAGGAATTGCTGAGATTCTTTCAGGTAAAAAATTCCCCGGGTATCGAAGGCGGTGAGGGGGGTCGGGTTGGTGATTGAGACCCTGAGATTAATAAGGCTAAGGTCGGGATCAAAGCTCAAAATTTGCAGTTGCAGGCATTCCGGGCAGAACGGGGGGAGAAGGAATTGTGTGATGTCGACATGGAACTCCGCATCCCGTTTGGCCTGCCAGGAAATATCCAGGGTTTCGTAATCAATGTATGCTTCAGTAACACCCCAGAAAAAGTGACCGTCCATATTGCCGGACCCTGTAATTTGAAAATCATCCAGGGGTGGAGCGACCGGCGAAGTCTTGCTGCCGTGAGAGCATCCAACGGCCAGAAAAACCGTCAGGCTTGTTAATAGAAGTGGGATTATCCAGGACCGCATATGAATCACCCTTATTATGCGTAATTTTAAAAGTCTGCCTTAAGAATAGAAGCAATCCGGCCATTTGGGAACCAGTGTGCATTCTTAACCAATCGCTTAAAGCGTTTGGTAGTTAACGATGATACCACGGAACAGGTTCGTAAATAAAGTTAGGGGGAAATGAATACAAAACTATTATCGAACCAGGCCGTATTTAATCTCGTCCCAGTGTGCACTCATGGCGGGATTGTTTTCAATGGGGATGACCAGGACAACCTTGGTGCCTTCACCAGGTGCGGACTTGATATCGAATTCCGCGTTGATATCATCGGCACGCTCTTTCATACCAAGCATACCGAAAGTCTCGAACCTTTTTTGAGATCTTGAAACTTCTTCCACGTTAAAACCTATACCATCGTCTTCAACAATAAGGATAACCTTGTCCGCCATGTATTTGAGGTGAACCCAGGCGGTGGTGCATTCGGCGTATTTTTTAATGTTATTCAAAGCCTCCTGAGCGATACGGAAAACGGTCAGGTTAACAAGCTGTCCCAGAGGGTATTCTTTACCATCGACCGCAAAGCGTACATCAGCGCCTTTATTCTCTTTAAAGGAGGAAACGATACGCTTGATAGTCGCAACAAGCCCCAGGTCCTGAAGAGTCATCGGCCTGAGGTCGAAAATAAAACCCCTTATTTCATCAAGAGCCTGTTGGGAGATATTTTTCATTTTAGAAATTTCTTTCGGAACCTGGGTTGGGTCTTTCTCGTAAATTTTTGAAAGGATATCCATGCGCAGGACGACATTCGCGATTGCCTGGGCCGGACCGTCATGGATTTCCCTCGCGATTCTCTGCCTTTCGAGTTCCTGAGACCTGATAATAGCCGACGAACCCATTGAGCTTCGTAATCCTGCACCAGGGATCTGAGATTGGAGGATCTGGGAAGGAGTTGTTTTACGTAAACTAATCTCGACAAGTTTACGGAGTGCGACCTTGACGAGGTCCATTGCATTCATTGTATTCATTAATCGCGCGCGGAATTCAGAATAGGCATTCGTCAATCGTGCAGACTGGTTAGGTTCCCAAACCTCCTCCTCAATCAGGTCAATAATAGCTTTAAGGCTGTCCTGGGCATTGAGTAGATCCTGCTGGACGATGGAATGATCCCCTTCTTTAAAACCTGTTTCACTGAAATGGGTATCGAGATCGGCAAGGGCCTGCAGCAGGGAGAGCAGATCTTCGATACGGCTGCGTTTAACCACACCTTCAGCTTCGAGTTCGGATATCTTTTCCTCAACTGAATCAAGGTCACTCCGAAGCTCAGATCGCACGCGATCCAAATGCTGTAAAGCAATTTCACCTGGACTGGTACTTTGCATAGCAAAACTCCTCTTCCGGGTCATAAACCCTTACATTAATATCGCTCATTTATGGGAAAATAATCCGTCAGAACAGAGAATACGGGGAGTATTTAAATGAAAACAACCGGTTATTCACAAACTTCTTCAAGCCTTTCAATTTCGATCGCCAGGCCGGTTTCGGGATTAACGGTAATGATTACGCCATTGCATATCACAGGTCCTTTCGCGACCTCGAACCTTACGGGCAAGCCAGTCCGGAATTTCCGGAGGATTTTGTCGGAACTAACGCCAAGTACACTATTTATGGGCCCGACCATCCCGACATCAGCCTGGAATGCGGTGCCGTCGGGTAAAATTCTCGTATCGGATGTAGCAACATGAGTATGAGTTCCCAGGACCGCGCTAACCCGGCCATCGAGAAAGATCCCCATTGCGACTCTTTCGCTCGTGGCTTCGGCATGGATATCGACAAGAATAACCGGGGTAATTTTACGGATCTCATGAACGCAGAAATCGGCCGCGGTAAACGGTGAATCGATCGGGTCCATAAAAACCTGCCCCTGCAGATTCAGAATGCCGATTTTCACGCCACTTTCCAGTTCAAAAATGCCCCATCCGGATCCCGGGACATTATCAGAGTAATTCGCGGGCCTGACTATTTCAGGATACCGATCGAAAAGATCCTCATAATCTTTTTGTTTCCATATATGGTTACCGCTTGTTAAAAAGTCGATGCCGTAACTGAAGAGCTCGGCGGCATTATTGACAGAGAGGCCATTCCCGCCAGAGGCATTTTCGCCGTTGGCGATGACACAATCGAGGCAAAAGTCCGTACGCCAGGCATGGACACGATCACGGCAGGCATATCGCCCCGGACGTCCGACGATGTCACCAAGCATGAGAATTCGCAGCGGCTTCATAAAAAGACCCCTTTACATAATAGTATCGGCTTCAGACAGCCAATCTCTCTAAATGAGAATGAATAAGATCGCAGGCACCGCATTTAATTCGGTATGCCCACGTCTATTTGATGCGGGACCTCTTCAGAGCGACTCACAATCGCACCAGGTGGCATTAATAGTCTCGATTTCCAATTCGGACATTTTAACCGTGACGTAGAAACGATATATATTAAGGCTTTCTCCGAACCTAATTCTTGACCATGGGACCCAATTCTGTTATTAAATTGGATTACGAGAGCCAAATGAATCAGGATGTCTGAAAGGATAGAAAAATCCACCCGATCCGGGAGTAAATCCCAAAAGACCCGGATTGTTCTTATTCGGGCCCTTTCACTCATGATTATTTTATTAATCATGTTCCTGATTTTTACTTTTTTCGAGGCCAGGAAATCACCCTTCTGGGGAAACCCAACACTAAAGGAGCTTGGAAATACCACCATCGAGGAAAGGTCTTCGAGTAACACCTTCCAGCGGAGGGCTGTCTGGTTTCAGACCAGATTCGCTCCATGGAGCGTGTCGCACCAACAGATTAAGACCTCTATGGACAGCCGAATTGGATTCTGGGAAAATCTTGCAGTAATAACGTTGTCGGCGACAGGATACGCTCAGGAAGATTATTTCGACGAAAATCCTGATGAAGGCTACGCCACATTTCAGGAACTAAAGGACACATTGAGCCTCAGGCAGGATTACACAATAGGCAACATGATTGAAAACTACTTCATCTCATGGGAGACAAACAACGTTTCTACTGTTTTAACGGAGCATTCAGTGGATAAAACACACACATACACAATTATCGCCTACCCGCGTGACACCAGACCGGGATATTTAAGCACATTCGCAATCACTGAAGATCGAACTGTCAGGATTTATAACCCGGATAACGATAATGACCCGGATATAACCGGCTTATGGGACCCGGTTTATTAAGATAGTGCGAAGTAGCGAAATCTATAAAATAATTTCCCCGAAAAATATTCATATTCGGGAACATAACCTGTCATTTACCTCAGACACACCAGATACCAAGGATGATGGTATTAATTGTGGAGCAGCAATGCCGACAGCTGGCAATTGAAGGCACATAGACCGATAGCTGGAAGGTGACGGCACGGCGCGCATTATTATTTTGTTTGTTACTTCCGTACTACAACCAGAAGATAATAGCTCTCGTCCCAGCCGGATTCCATTTCGTACGGATCGATCTCGATCTCGAATGTCATGGAATGCCGGACTGAGAATTCACATCTTGGGATATTATCAGCCATCGTATCTTCCGCCACGATATAACCGTCCTCATCATAAACACGAAGGTCGAGGTCGGCGATCCCGAGTCCACCTTCGGCATAGACGATATAATCGCCGCGTCCGAGTGTGATCCGTGTAGTGTATGATTCATAGTTAGCGAGGGAGTTTACCTCGTCGAAAATCATCTCGTAATGTTCATCCTGGACCATATCCATGTACCATGCCATCTGCTCCTGGATGTAATCGTAGTCGGACTGATCTGTTATTGACTGATAGTCGCGCCGTTCAAAACCACCATCGAGGATTCCACCATCCCCATCGACGGCAATAACGATCGCATACTCAGTTGAGTTACCCTCAGCGTAATCGTACGGGTCGACTTCGATTTCCACTAACTCCGGTCGACGAAGGTTGAATTCACAGATCGGGTAATTATCGGGACGTTCATCCGAATCTATTTCATCAGCTTCTTCACCCCGGATCCAGAGATCGATGTCATCGTCTTCATACAGGGATTCCACGTAGATTTTGTAATCGCCACTGTCGAGTTCGAACTCGAAATAATCGCTCGCATCGCGAACCAGCTCACCTGAATCCGAGTAGATTACGTCGTATCCGTAATCATCCGCCCAGCCGATCCAGTAGTCGAGGATATCGTCAATGTCACCATAGCCATCATAGCCAAAATCTTCGTAATATGACTCGGAGTTCATTCCCGCAACAAAGCAGAAAAAGTCCTCATATGTTCTGCCATGAAAATCGAAAGGTGCGATCTCCACCTCGATTTCCGTGAATTCATAGACTTCAATTTCGCAGATCGGGTACGCATCATCGAGCTCATGAGAGGCAATCTCGTAACCATCCTCATCATAGACAAACATATCGATGTCTACGATGTCCTCACCACCCTCGGCTATAAACATGTAAGATCCGGGGTCAAGTTCGAAGTAATAACTTATCGAATGGTCTTCATTGATTCTATCGACGTTGGTGTAGAAAACCTCGTAGCCCTCCAACTCGACATAATCCACCCATTCGTCAAGAAGGTCGTTTACATACGCTCTGCCACCGGCGTAAGCGGGCATTGCGGCAATCGCAATGGCAAGTACGATCGCAACATAAATTGAAATTTTTCGCATTCTCTCTCTCCTCCTTCTGGAGCAAATTAATTTATATAACATCCTGTAATTTGAAAATCCACAGCGGTTAAAGGTAATAATTTTCGGAATTTTTATTCAACCCGTTCACCGGTTCTCGATTCCGGGGCCGGAATTTTCCGGGCGACCACCACAATTACGGCCGTTTGAATACCAACAGCGTACTCCCAGGATTCCACCGTGATTGAAATTACGGTGGTTTCGGTAAGGTCAAAGTAACAAACCGGGTAATTATTCGGGTATTCATCCATGCTGAGCATCAAATCACCCTGCCGGATATACATATCGATATCGTCATCGTGATCAATGGTTTCGGCGGCCGCAAAATATGACCCCGGATCGAGACGGTAATTCAGTACCAGTGATTCTTCCCCCGACAGATCATCAAAGACCCAGTAAACAATCTCCTCGTTACCCTCGGAAATAATGGCCGCCCAGTCATCGAGAATCCCTTTCCCGGGATCATCGATCCGCTCAAAACATCTTTCGCCACCGGTAACAACAAATGTAAACGCGCCGGGTTCAAACGGAACAAGGCTGTCACCGGCAGTCAGGACAATATCCAGGCTCAGGTCATCGTTGAGCCTGAGAATTTTCATGGGGCTGTTATCGAGACCATCGTCATGGGCCAGCTCAGCACCATCGGAATCGAGAATCGTGAGACCCAGCGACCCGAGGTCCCAGGTCGCCCAGGCAGCAAACGTGTATATGCCCGCTTCAAGGTCGAAGGTGAAATATGCCTGTTCTCGTGAATAAAGGGCGCCTGTGAGGGGTTCACCGATCAATTCACAGCCTTCAGCCATTTCCGGCACAGGAGGCGGCGGAGCTGACGCGGTCAGAAGAAAAACCAGGATTGGGGAGAAAATGAAAGTAGATATACGGGTGATCGAAAATACCAAAAGAAGCCCTCCAGTCCTTAATAACAATGCGTGTAAGGATACATGTTTCGGAGTTTGAATGAAAGGGGGGATGGAAACACCTGAGAAAAAAATATTTGATATATAAATTTATATAAATAAAGCTTATCAGCCGGTTCGACGATAATTTTCCACAATTTCTAAAATCGAGTCC
>DAOVJF010000480.1 GCA_030673355.1 Planctomycetota bacterium
CTTTACACCCCATCTTTATGTCTTTCAATCGATCCACCCAACATTGCTTCAAATATAAAAAAAATCCCCTCAAATAAAGGGAGAAAATTTCTCTCAATTTGCCAGGTTTTTTTGCTCAGAAGCAGTAGCGCCTTTCGATCCTGTATTCAATCGCTTTGACTTCCGGTGGCTCCGTATAATCGTCCACGATATCGACCGGTGTCCCGATCTCTACCCAGTTAAACAGCCATTCCGCGTTCTCAGGCGAGAGCCTGATACAGCCGCGACTCACTTATAGTCGTGCATCGGCATGTTACCGTAAATCGAGACCGGATTTGATTTTATACAAATATTTAGAAATCCAATACATAGCTGTAAACTCCGCTTTCGAGCCTGCTCCTGACTTTCAAACCGCTGTGATTGAATACCGCCTGCATACCCCGATTTTCCTCAAGTGTTTCAGCGATAAAGCCCGCGATACCATTTCGTTTGGCGATATTTGTAAGCTGTTTCAATAAAAATTTGCCGATGCCGCGATTCTGCCATTCGTCACGGACAACAAAGGCAACCTCGGCACGGTTGGTGCGTGGATCGAGGTAATATCCTCCGACAGCGATAATCTCATCCCCATGAGCTTCAGGCAGGGTGCCAACAAGTACAACTTCGTCGCGGTGGTTGATATAGACGAAATCCTGTATCTGCTTTTGCGGAATCTGTTTCATCTGGCTCATGAAACGGTAATAAACGGTCTGCTGGGATAATGCGTAGAACAGGTCCCGCATTCCCTCCTGATCCGTAGGATGGATCGGTCGGAAGGATACCTGCGTGCCATCTTCGAGTAGATATGCCGCCCGGAATCCCTTCGGGCCGACAATAATTTTATCCTCGACCGCTTCCATTTCCCTGCGGACGTAATTCATCTCAATGGCATCCCTCAGAAGCTGCTCCCGGAAGTCCGGATGGGCAATACTGATAAGTGCCAGGGCGCGTTCCTGCACGCTTTTCCCATGGAGGTAGGCAACGCCGAATTCGGTTACAACATAATGGACGTCTCCCCGTGTTGTCACGACACCGGCGCCCGGGCTTAATGTGGAAACAATCCTTGAGATAGAGCCGGATTTCGCTGTTGACGGCATCGCGATAATTGCCTTCCCGCCGTGCGATTTTGCTGCGCCGCGATTGAAGTCGACCTGGCCGCCGATTCCCGAATAGAACCTGTCTCCAATTGAGTCCGCACAGACCTGGCCTGTAAGATCAACCTCAAGTGCAACATTAATGGCAACCTGATGATACTGCTGCCCGATTAAATATGAATCGTTGACATATTCGGTCGGGTGGAATGAGAATAACGGGTTATTATCGATATAGTCATAAACTTTTTTTGTGCCCAGGCAGAAACTCGCGACAATTTTCCCCTGGTCGACGGATTTCCTCGATCCGGTTACAACACCCGATTCAACCATGTCGATAATCGCATCGGTGAACATCTCCGTGTGAATCCCGAGGTCTTTTTTATCCTTAAGGAATTCCAGAACCGACTGGGGAATCCGGCCGATTCCAAATTCAACCGTCGCACCATCGTCGACAAGTCCGGCGACATATTCTCCGATGTTTCTGGTAACTTCAGTAGGCTCCGGGGGTATTGATTCAAGAAGAGGAGTATCGACCGCGACAAGGATATCCATATCATATACATTAATAAAACTGTCCCCAAGGGTTTTCGGCATCCGGGGGTTAACCTGCGCGATTACGGTGGAAGCATTCTTAGCGGCACTCATAACAATATCGACTGAAATCCCAAACGAACACATTCCGTCCTCATCGGGAGGGGAAACATGGATGAGCGCGACATCGAGAGGGAGCTGTCCGGAATTGAAAAGGCGGGGGATATCCGAAAGGAAAATTGGCGTGTAATCGCCCAGGCCTTCCTGGATAATATCCCGGACATTATCGGAGATGAAGAAGCTGTTGACCCGGAACTGCTCGGCAAGTGTTTTATGGGCATAGGGTGCATCGCCGATAGTAAGGAGATGAATAATCTCGGTATCCGCAAGATATGGCGCTCTGTCCACAAGGGCTTTGACCAGTTCCTGTGGTTGTGCGCATCCGGTTCCAATAAATATCCGCTGGCCGGGACCGATCCTGCTGACTGCCTCATCCGCGGTAACTATCATCTCGGAATATTTTTCTTTCCAGTCCGGATCGTAACTGATATTCTTCTTATTCATTTTTTACCAACTCCAGATAGAGACATACGGGCGTCGACCACGACGGCTGCCTTTCCAACATGGCCGACGATAAAGGGATTGATATCAAGTTCTGTTATTTGGGGGAAATCGGTAACAAGCTGGCTCATACGCTGAAGGCCGCCGGCTATCGCGTTCATGTCCACCCCCGATTGTCCCCTCGCACCTTTTAATAATGCATATGACCGCGTTCCCTCAAGCATCTGCATGGCTTCACCTGGCGTAATCGGTGCAAGGTGAAAGGTTACATCCTTCATAACCTCGACAAAAATCCCGCCAAGTCCAAACATAAGCATCGGACCGAATTGCGGATCCCGGTTCATGCCCAGGATAACCTCAAGGCCTTTCTCAGCCATTTTCTCAACCAGGACTCCCTTAAGGTTGGCCTCCGGCGAATTATGCCGGATCCTCATCATCATGAGATCGAACGCGTCGCGGACACTGTCCGGTGTAGCCAGGCCGATTTTCACGCCA
>DAOVJF010000369.1 GCA_030673355.1 Planctomycetota bacterium
AGAATGCTCAAGTTACACAATGGGCAGAATGCTCATGTTACACAATGGGCAGAATGCTCATGTTACACAATGAGTAGAATGCTCATGTTACACAATGGGCAGAATGCTCATGTTACACAATGGGCAGAATGCTCATGTTACACAATGAGTAGAATGCTCATGTTACACAATGTGGTTGCGATTGATTATCCCTATCGTTATACTTGCATCAGCTTAATGAACCAATAAGGCGAGGAACCCCTGAATGGCAACATTCGCAGGACGAAGTATCATCTCGATGCGTGATTTCACGCGCGAAGAAATGCTTTATGTGCTTGAAATGACGCGAATGATGGACGAGGAGCCGGGTAAGTACTCGAATCTGCTAGGTAGTAAAATAATGGCAACGCTGTTTTTCGAGCCGTCTACCCGTACAAGGCTGTCGTTCGAATCGGCGATGACCAGGCTGGGGGGGAGAGTGATCGGGTTCGCGGACCCGTCGGCGTCATCAACAAAAAAGGGAGAGAGCCTGGCGGACAGTATCAAGATTGTCGAAAGTTATGCGGACCTGATCGTGATGCGCCACCCGGTAGGCGGATCGGCACGTCTCGCCAGCGAGATAGCCCATATTCCGGTACTGAACGGCGGCGACGGCGCTAACCAGCACCCGTCGCAGACTTTCCTCGATCTCTACACCATTCTCAAGGATAAAGGCCGGCTCGAGGGTTTGACTGTCGGTTTCATGGGGGATTTAAGGTACGGACGTACGGTTCATTCTCTCGCACACGCTCTGACGCAGTTCGGGTGCAAGCTCTATTTCGTGTCTCCAAAGGGCCTTGAAATGCCGAGCGACCTTCTTGAGGAACTCACCGACATGGGGGCCGCCTACCAGGAGCACGCGGATTACGAGGAAGTTAAAGGTAATCTGGACATTCTTTACGTTACGAGAATCCAGCGCGAAAGGTTCGGGACTGAACTCGACTATGACAAAATCCGGGAGGGTTACAATATTTCGAAACAATTCCTGGAAGGCTGCAATCCCGATCTGAAAATCCTGCACCCGTTACCGAGGGTGGATGAACTATCCGAGGAAGTGGACGAAACCAGCCACGCGCTCTATTTCACCCAGGCCGCGAACGGGATACCTACCCGCATGGCGTTGATCGGGCTTGTGATGGGGGTTGTATCATGACGAAAAACAAGGAAAAAACCCGCAGGATCTCGATGATTAAAAGCGGGACGGTTATCGATCACCTGAACCCCCATGTGGTTTTCCAGGTAGTGAAGCTCCTCGACATCGACGATAACGTGGAAGATATGGTTACTGTAGGAACCAACTTCCGCTCCAAGGCCCTCGGAAAGAAAGGGATCATCAAAATTTCGAACCGGTTCCTCACGCAGGACGATGTCGATAAATTGTCAGTCGTCAGCCCCAATGCGACTGTGAGCATTATCGAGGATTACGAGGTGATCAGGAAATTCAAGGTCAGTTTCCCGAAAGAGGTTGTGGGAATCCTGAAATGTCCGAACCCGAATTGTGTGACGAATACTGAGGGAATCGACACACGATTTCAACTCGTACGGGAAAGCCCGATTTTCCTTCTATGCACCTATTGCGAAAGGTTCTTAAGGGAAAATGAGATAGAGATTGTGTAGCTGTGAACCCTATCGACTGGAACAAACTGGACCCAAGCCCGCTTGGCGAGGATACGATATCGAGGCTTCTCACTCGAAGGTGGGCTGGCTACATCATGTTTGAAGGACGCTGGTTCAGGATCTACGCGTTCTATATCCTCTGCCTGATCTTCCTGGGACTACATACATACTGGCGGTACTCATCGGGGACAACCGGCGACTGGGACCCCAGCGATTTCATGATGAGAACAGGGACTGTCGCTATATTGGGAGTATTTTTAATTTTACGGTTTTACATGTCGGCAATTCCCGCTCTCGTGGTTTGCAGGGACACACAAAAATCTCTCTGGGAGCATTTCCGGATAACCAGTGTCACCGGTGACGATGTCGCAAGCTCGATGCTTCATTTCGCATTATCGTTCAGCGTATTTCCCCTGGCGATCATCTGTACGCTCGAAACGCTTCTATTTTTCTGGTGTACCCAGATGACACTCGGTATTTCCAAAATTCCCGTTTTAATACTGCCGATTGCCATTTTTTACATCCTCTACACACTTGCCCTGAATGCTTTCGGATATATCGGGGCGCTTGTATGGCGGCATCCGGTGGGCGTTTACGGCGGAATTCTGTTTCCGGTGATCCTATCTCTACTCAGCGCCGGGAAGGGATGGTTTGTCGATTTCATCACAAGTTTCAGTGCCCGTTACACAACATCGCTTGGTACTCATGCGGTAACAGCCCTGCTGACTCCGGAAAACCGTATGGCGTTCTCGGGCGAAGCGATTATCAGGCAGGGATTCACATCGTTTCCCGCAACTGAACCGATGACGGTGGTGAGTATGGCGGTAGGGATCGGAGTTATAGCGGCATTCATGTGGATCGCTCTGTGGCTGATATTGCGGTACAGGCTCAGGATGGGCTAAGCCAGGAGTCCAGAATTGATCTTCCACGAAAAAGACATCCATGAAAAAAAGAACCCTGATGATCTCAGGATATCCACAACTCTGACCAGGCGATGGCTGGGTCGGGTATTTAATCGAAAATCATGGTGGAAATTTTACTGGTTACCAATTCTTGGCCTGGTTTATTTGGCAGGTATTGGATCCTGGAAAATTTGGGCTGAAAATAATGGTATATGGGACATTTCATCTCATGCCGTAATAACCACAACGTTAATTGTACTCAGACTTTTTATGATAATCAGATTGTATCTGGTTGGCCTCCCAGCATTGGTGATACTTAAAGATTTGAAAAAGGAATTCTGGGATGATTTAAGGATTTCAAGTATCAATGACGGAGAAATCATAAAAGCCCTGTTTATAAGCTCAATTTTAATTGGGGTAATTCCGTTAACCATTGTATGCTCGATTGAAACCGACTTTCTAAGGTGGATCGGCTATCATGAACCAGCATCGTTAGCACCTGCAACACACCTATCAGTAATAGTTGCTTTCTATCTCCTTTTTGGGCTTACGGCATGTGCGATCGGTTTTGCAGGGTCATTCATATGGAGGCATCCAGCAGGCATAATTTCAGCTATCCTTGCTCCAGTTCTTTTTACTCTCCTTTTCAACACCTCTGACCGAATTTCATATTACATCGGTGTACGTGTAAACCTCCCAGATAGTCGCCTTTTACAGGACCTTCTGTCATTTATACTTGCACCCGATCACCGTATTAATTTTATGGTAACGGTTTCATGTTCCATTTATGGACACTTCCAGCACGATTTAATATTTCCCTGGCTAATTTTTTTCGCAGCCATGACGTTAACATTCTGGGTCGCTCTCTGGTACCTCGTAAGACACCGCCTCAGACATGGATAACTGGTATCATTGCCAGTCCATGCATTTATGTTATACAATATAAATAGAAATCCCTTTTAATTGTGTCCCTGATCGGAACCAGAGGTTTCGTTGAGATATAAGGATACAACTTATGAAGTACGCTTTATCTAACCTGTTAATACTCGTTGCACTGGGTCTGGCTTTAACGGCATGCGGGAAGGCAACATCCCCGGTAAATCTACCGATCGAGATACCCG
>DAOVJF010000128.1 GCA_030673355.1 Planctomycetota bacterium
CACTCATCGGCAATGTGCTCGAGAATTTCACCTGCCGTTCCAGACATGCGCGGTGCAACATCCAATTCCGGAAAAAGTCCGTCCAGTTCTAATGAAAAAATATCCTGTTCGTCCATCCCAACTCACCTGGCAATATCATGTCAGTGAATCATATCGTCCAGTACATCGATTATTACTCAATAATACTATCCTGGTACAGAGCCTCAATTTCATTAAATAACTTAATCGTCTTTTTTGCTTCCTCTTCATCAAGTAATTCAATAGCGAATCCGGCATGGACAATCGCCCAGTCGCCCACCTTCGCATGAGGAACGAGCGATACCGATGCATGTACAGAAATACCACTGACCGTACAGTTCGCCATTTCATTTTCTATTGATATTATTTCCATTGGAACTGCAAGACACATAAAATTTTCCTTAATGGTTTCAAATTTACCTCACAGCTATTTTACTTCATAATTCTATCCTGGTCAGGATAAAATGAAAAAAATGCCATTCAAAATAATGGGCAGTTTCGGCCTTGCCTGAACCGCCGACCTATGTTATTAAGCATACATGATATATCCTTGCAGACGATAATAGCGGATGGCGGCTTGAGCCTGGTGTAAAAATCCAGCTTCGATGAAAATATGGACGAATTCACTATTAAAACCTCTGATGGCTTAAACCTCCACGCGCTCGTCCGCAGGCCGAAGGAGGATCCGAAAGCCTGTATCTCGATGGTTCACGGTATCGGCGAGCACATCGGAAGGCATGAAGTAATCGCAAACCATTTTAATGAGTCGGGCTATGCGACTCTCCAGTTCGACCTTCGCGGACATGGAAAATCGGAAGGTAAAAGGGGACATTCACCATCGTACGACAGGCTTCTCGATGATATCGCACTATTGTTGTATGATGCGGCGATTAAATTCCCAAAACTTCCACACATATTATTCGGCCACTCGATGGGTGGCGCGCTGGTAATAAATTACTGCCTGAAAAGAAAGCCCGATCTTACAGGGGTCATTTCAGTTTCACCGGGTTTTCGCACCACGGCTCCGACACCGGGCTGGAAAATTTCGATGGTGCGGATTTTCAGCACTGTGTGGCCTGCAATGACACTCTATAACGGTGTAAAAGCTGAAGACCTGACAAGGGATACTGAAATCGTACGATTAACGCTTGAGGATCCGCTCTATCATTTCAGGATTTCAGCCAGGATGGGCCTTGATGTAATTACAGAGGGCGAGTGGGCGATCGAGAATGCGTCGGAATGGGAACAGCCGCTACTCCTGATGCATGGCACTGGCGACCGCCTGACATCGCATGAGGCATCGCGTGAGTTCGCGTCAAAAGCGGGAGATAATTGTACTTTCAGGTTGTGGGACAACCTCTATCACGAGATGCATAACGATCCGGAAGGCAATGAGGTGCTTGCATATATTGTTGAATGGCTTAAAAAGCGCGCGACGGTATCATGATTTGCCTTTATCGGTTAGAATTTAGAGGTTATGAAACTTCGCGAACCATATGAACAACTAGCAATTCCGCCGACCGATTTCACGGCCGATCTTAATTTTCCGCCCCCAGAGAAAATTCGTATTTACGACACGACACTTCGCGATGGTGAACAGGCTCCCGGCGTGGTATTCACGCCGTCCCAGAAATTCCATCTGGCCGGAACTCTTTCGGAGCTCGGTGTGCATATCCTCGACCTTGGATTCCCGGCGGTCGGCCCTTCCGAATGGGAAACCCTGAAGCTTGTAACAGAAGGAAAAAGGGCAGGACGGCTCAGGCCCGATCTTGAATTACTGGTGATGTCGCGCGCGCTTCCGGGGGATATCGATATCACCCTCAGGGTGCTGGAGGAAACCGGTGTCGGGACCGATGAAATCACGTTATTTATTTTCACAGCCGGATCGGATCTGCATGTGAAATACAAACTGGGGAAGATGCTCCTCAGGCAGAATTCAATCGACGAGAAGGAATGGCTGGATAGACCGGTGCAGTGGTACCGGGATGCGAACAAACGTATGTTTGCCGACGCGATTAAATATGCAAAAAGCCTGGGATTCAAAAAAATCGAGGCCGGGAACGCTGAAGATGGAAGCCGGGCCGATATTGAATATATAATCGAACTCGGGAAAGCAGCCATGGAAGCCGGCGCGATGCGTCAGGCATTCCCCGATACGGTCGGTGTCTTCACCCCTGAAGCGGTACGCCATTACACCAGCCGCCTGATTAAAGAGTTTCCGGACACCGACCTCGTGGTCCATTTCCATAACGATTTCGATCTCGCGACGATCAACACTTTGACGGCTCTCAGTGTCGGCGCGAATATAGCCACGGTAACCCTTGGGGGAATCGGTGAACGCGCAGGGAACGCGCCGCTGCATTCTCTGATGGCGGCATTGAAAATGCTTTACGGAATCAACATCCCGAATTTCCGCTACGACAAGATCCGGGAGGCGACAATGCTCGCGAGCCGATTGTCCGGAATCCCGTTACAGCCCCACGAACCAATTGTCGGATCGAATGTTTTCGCCCATGAATCGGGGATTCACACCGCTGGAATGGTCATCGATCCGAGAATATACCAGGTAATCTATCACAAGGATTTCGGGGGTAAGCGGAGGTTTGTCTTTGGCAAACATTCCGGGACCGCGATCGTGGAGCATGTATTGAAACTGCACAGCGATGAGCTGGAAGCGGCAGGGGTAAAGGTCACAGACGAGCTTATATCCCGCGTTTTGAAAGAAATCAAGAAACTGAGGGATCAGCAGGCGGAGATGCGCCGCGTGGAGAAACTTGTCGATTCGATTTACGAAAAAATGCTGCAGCTTGGAATCAGCGAACGGGATGTTGTCGCGCTGGCGAAGCAGCTAGCAAGGGACCGTGGGATTTCCGCGGCAACGTTCTGGTGATTAGCCCGAAAGATCTAAAATAACCCGTTAGCCTCTATTGCATTATTGCCCTGAAGATTGCATTGGCAAGATCATTCTTGGCTTCCAGGGTGATGAATTTCCCAATGTGAGCTTCTTCGAATGGTTGAAAAGTGAAAATCGCAGTCTGTGTCTCACTCAATATCACTTCAACCTGGTAATAGTTATTCTCTAAAGGTTCGATAACAATCATACTTTCGTCCACCGAATAACCCATGGAATCCATCGTATTACCTAATGTACTATTATTATCCCAGGTGTAATTCAAAAAACTGGACATAACCCGATTGGTAAACCAATCATCAACCATAGCCTGCATTTCCTCTTCTGGAATATCCATGATGGTTCCGGATTCCGCAGCATAAACGGTTAAACTTGTACCAGCTTCAAGTACAGCACCGCTTCCTGAGATCGATCCACCGGCGAGAATACCGAGAACACTTACACCAAGTAATACAGTGGTAGCAATCGAGGCTCCAGTCTGGCGACCGCCATAATCACCCGCTTCACCCGAAAGGAGGATAGGCATGGAGTACAATGGAAAAATAGTGGTAATTTCAATATCCAGCATCCCGCTCCTGCCCCAACTTCTCGAAGGCCTTGCATTTGTCACATGCCCCAGTACAGGAGTGCCTTCGATTAAATATGTGCGACCCATCAGGACGACATCCTCAGCTATTGAAAAAACAATTTCATCTCCCTCCCGGTTTCGTTGCGAATAAAGCTGTTCCAACATAATCAATCGAATTGGTGTACCAGGGGGAAGTGAAATAACATCAGCCTCATCCTGGCCATACAGTGGAACTCCCGGGCCGGTAAATATCACGCATATACAAATCATAAACGTAACCAATTTGCGAGTCATCGGGCAACCTCCAATAATCCTTAGTATTCTAAGATATTTTTATAACGTAAACCTTATACTGATGTCAATTTTAAAGCAATAACAATCCGGAGAATATCCGTAGCTCTCCGATCTTTTTAGGCTTTGAATACCTATTTATATATAAATAAGCATGAATAACATTACCCTTCATACTTCCTGGTTCCAGGTTCTAACGTATTTTTAGAAATCGATCGATTTGCGAAAAATATCATAGTTGTTATATGTCGCGTCCATCGAATCCCCGCTGAATTTTTCATTGTGAGCACTCGCGATTTCGAGGGCTGCAACGGACTCGAGTACAACCGCTACCGATTCTACCGCCGATACATCCGTACGCTCTGTCGATTCCGGCTCAACAGGCTGACGGGTTTCGGGATCGATCGACATATGCGGCGGGTTAATGGTCGACAGGGGTTTCATCCATGCTTTCATTGAGACCGGTTCGCCATTAGTAATCCCGCCCTCGATACCCCCGGCAAAATTGGTCTTCCGGGAGTACCAGCTTTTACGATCGGGATTTATAGCGATTGAAAATTCATCATGGGCTTCCCTGCCGCCCGTGCGTGCCTGTTCTATCCCGGCACCGATTTCGACAGCCTTAATTCCCGGCACTCCCATCATCGCTCCAGCCAGCCTTGCGTCCAGACGTTCATCCGGCAACGCGGTTGAGCCCAGCCCGGGAGGTACGTAAGCGGAAATTACCTGTACAACGCCACCGACCGTATTCCCGGTCTCCCGCGCATTTTTTACGACTCGGGTGATTTTCGCGATCTGTGATTCTGTCAAATCTTTCAGTGATTCAAGTTTACCGGGACGATCCTCAATATCAAGCGAGGTCATTTGAATCGTTTCGCCATCGACAAGTAACTCAGGCCCGTATTGAATTAACCTGCTACCGACATAAGTATCGAAATTCCCCAGGTACAATTTCGCCAAAGCCCCGATCGCGACTGTCATTGCGGTCGTACGTCCACTCGCGCGTTCGAGAACATTACGCGCATCGTCAAAGCCCCACTTCAGGATTCCGGCAAGGTCGGCGTGGCCCGGACGCGGATATGTCTTTCGAATTGGGTCTCCGGGGGCCTCAAGCGGTTTGACCGACATTACATCGAGCCAGTTCCGGTGATCCCTATTTTCGATTCTGACGGCGATCGGGCTGCCGGTTGTTATCCCGTGACGGATGCCCGAGAGAAATTCAGCGATGTCGGATTCAATTTTCTGGCGCTCCGAACGCCCGATTCCGCGCTGCCTTCGATGGAGTTCGGAATTTACAAAGCCAAAATCAATTTCAAGCCCTGCGGGGAATCCGGATATGATCCCGACCAGCGCCGGCCCGTGACTCTCCCCTGCTGTCATCCATTTTATTGCCATATTGATTTCCGAAAATTACATAGGCGATGATCGGTGCATTCAATCAGCCATTAATTGTTCGAATAATATTATAGCACTAAATAGTTGGATTCAAATGATGCCTGAATCGTTTTGGAAATCAGGTTAATTTTATGGATTCTCCAATGTGAATCAACCTGAATTTCCATATCCATTCCCTTGCATTTTTTAATATTCTATAATATTATTTCATATTGACTCCTGGGTAAAAAATCTTGATTGTTCGTTGTTAAAGGGACGATCCTGGTCGCCAGGTGTTATATGTGTTGCGGTAACCACATCGACGTCTAAGATATAACCCTCACGGGGAGGTTTCATATGGCTTTACGGGATTTAGATTTGAGTAGTGAAAAAACCCAGAATCCGAACGGTAAATTATCCTGCGAGGAGATCGGGCTGAGTATCGAGCATGCTGAGAGTACCGAACGTATCCAGTTTGAACAGGCACTGGTTGTAGGATCGCATCTTTCAAGCTGCAGTGAATGTGCTACGAGATACGGAAGCAGGCTGTTCCAGTTGCAGAAAAAACTCATAGCCCAGGTCGCGGAAGAAAACCTGGAAGATTAACGGGTAAAATTCTGGCGGTAACCCACAGTAATAAAAGTTTAATCGGTGTCATCCCGGCCGCTTGCTCATGTATAGAGTCAGGGTCAGTTTCTACTTCTGGACGGATTAAAGAGGCCCCCATCAATACGATCGTTCCGGTTGTAGAAGATGAATTCGCCGACCTTGAAGTTATCGGTTTCTTCATCAACCTCAGCGTGAATGAATAGCTGGCCCACATAAGTAGGTTCAAGGTAGCCTTCACGCCTGCATGAGATGGCGAAAGCCCTGAGCATTTTCCTTGCGAGAGATTCCCACATCGCATTGTCCGTGCCCTCAACAAGCTGGATCTTGATAATATTGTGGACCATTCTGAAACTTCCGATCATCGGTCGTTCCTCGACTGTCAGGGCATTGACATCAGATGGATCGGCGGGGGCATCCAGGTAGGCCTGAACGTGTGCGATAATCGCCTCATTGGTCGGGGAAGTTTTTATGCATCCGGAGGTAATCAGAACCAGGATGAAAGCAGTGCAAATAAGTACGGGTTGATACTTAAACATCTCAACAGTCCTCCTTGAATGATAAATGGATTGTAACAAAGGGATTCGAATCGGGCAAATTATTTGAGGGTAATCAGTTCTTTAAGGCTTATTCACCATTTGATAACTCAAGCATTGCTGAGTTCACCAATCACACTTAACAACAGGTCAGGTCGCACAGGTTTGGTTATATAACGCACGGCCCCTGAGTTCAGGGCTTGTGAAATCTTATGCCTGTCTGTTTCAATACTAATAATTACTATCCTGGCATCAGGGTCCTTGGATTTAATTTTTTTTGTGGCCGCGATTCCATCCAACTTAGGCATATTGATATCCATCAGGACAATCGATGGTGAATTTTCAAAAAAAAGTTTAACTGCCTCAATGCCATCCCTGGCTATTCCAGCTATTTCATAACCATGCGTAATCAACAGTCTGGTAAGTGTCCGTATCATAACCGGGCAGTCTTCCGCAATCAGGATGCCTCCCGAGTTTTCTGTTTCCGGGTCGTTCATATCTCATATAATATCCGTGAAAGGTTGATAATACTGACTATAAGATTGCGGTCTTGAATCAAATATTAATAAAAAATCGGGGTAAAATGATCAGTCTACCGGTATCTCAGCCTTTTTCTCCTGTCAGTCTCCTGGCGCAGAAAATTACCAGGAGTCCGATCAGGTAGATCGCGACACCCGCGAAAAGTGTGAGCCTGTACCCGATTCCGATCGCGATCGTTAAAGACAGCGCGCTGCCAAGAACACTCGCTGCGCCGTTGACGCCCCACGCCCAGGGAATTACTCCAAGGCCTTCACGGGCAATAATCCTGAGTCCAAGGGGGAATGGCTGGCCCATGAACCATCCGAGCGGGAAAACAAGCGTAATAGTGATCGCGATCC
>DAOVJF010000221.1 GCA_030673355.1 Planctomycetota bacterium
CTGGGATTGCCTTTACCCGAGCAACCTGTGATCAGGAATAAGATAAAAGCTGTGTAAATTAAAAAGCGTAATGTTTTTATCATATCTGCACCATCATTTGTAATTTACCAGAGTTCAAATATCTGCAAACCGCAATCCGTTGGGACATATAAGAATTCACCGTCAATTGCCGCATCATTGGATTTGCATTCTGCCGGACTTATGCTCGTAATTAGAGCATTTTCAGGTGTTGTAATATCCACGGCAACGACGCTGTCATAAGTTGTGACATAAGCATAGTTTCCAGAAGCCAGAACCTTCGTGGCTTCTGATGGTAAAGCGACCGTTTTTATAAGTACCGGATCCTCAGGGGAACTGATATCGAAAATGTTCAAATCAGGTATTAGTCCAACGAATACAGTCGTTGAAGCAATAAAGATATAATTTCCTTGTATGTCAAGCCAACTG
The DNA here is from genome assembly GCA_030673355.1 of Planctomycetota bacterium. Taxonomy (GTDB): domain Bacteria; phylum JAJVIF01; class JAJVIF01; order JAPKYR01; family JAPKYR01; genus JAPKYR01. Next base: position 448 of record DAOVJF010000221.1, read on the forward strand.
CAGCCCCAAAAATCCGAATTTAAATGAAAATACTTAATATAATAAGCGGATTCAGGTGGATCGACATTTAAGACATGGATTACAGATGGAACAAAAGACTTTGAAGTTGCATAAGCAATACCACCTTTAATGTCTATATCCCCAGCGCCACCCGGTACTGGTACTGTATTAACAATAAATAGTGATGCAATTGGATCAATATCAAGTATTATCAGACTCGACCAAGTACCAACATATGCGTATTCTCCCTGAACACAAATATCTCTGGGAATTTCAGGTAGATTAAATGTTTGGATGATTGAGGGATTTTCAGGCGATTGCACATCGATTATCAGGAGCTGGCCTGAATCGTTTGATACAGTGGCAAAAATATGGTTTCCTGAATATTCCAGGTCACCGATACCCCCGTCAATCAATATTTCCCCAACTTTATGGGTCGTTGACTGTGGCTCAATGTCGTAGATTTCAATACCTGAGGAAGTTACTATATACGCGTACTCACCAACCTGTTCAATGGCTGAAATCTCACCGGGATATTCAAACTCGCTTGTAATAAAAGCGGATTCAGGGGGGTCAGTGTCCAGCACCCTGACAACGTCGCTGTCGACCATACATGCCAGACCGTTCGCCCCATGGATTCTCCTTGCGTTGTAATTCAGTTCGGAAGTAATATACATTTCATTTATTGGGTCGATATCTACCAGGAAGCATTGAGTATAGTTATATATGCCGGCAACACCGACCGGATCAACCCACAAGCCATTATAAGATGAATTCGGCAAACTGACGCTGTTTAATAATGTTAAGAAACTTGGATTTGCGTTATAGATCTCCAGAGTATCCGGCACCTCGCCAAAATTAACTAAATTATTTCCGTATGATCCAACACGCTCGGTATTCATGTCCAATTCTTTAATTGTAGTACCAGATTCCGGGATCGATATATCAATTACATGGAGAACATCCATAGAATCCGCTACATATATGTGATCTCCCAGGATTGCAGCACTAATCGCATCTGCGTAGCCGGTGCTCCAGTACCCGAGCCCCATTGGAGTGTACGTAAAAAATTGGTAACTCGTCATTTGCACTTGATTAACGACAGCAGGGGATTCGGGTGGATTCGCATTAATTATTTTTAGATACGCGTATTGGCCAATGTACACATAACCATCTTTTACCTGGACCATTCGAATCCTTTTTTCCATGTCCAGTTCACCCGCGATGTATGAATTACCCGGTGGATCCACATCGATGATCAGTAGTTTCTCGGGTCCGGGTGTATCGTAGGCTACATATGCATAGCCATCAGATATAACTAATTTACTAGAAATCCCAGGCAGATCCACTCTGCCCAGCCTTACAGGATTGTACGGGTCGGTTAAATCATAAATATTCAGGCTTGACGGCCAGGCGGTTATATAAGCTAAGTTGCCCTCCATATACACTCCATACGGCGTAAAGTTCATCCATTCCGGCGTTATATCTACCGGGCTGACAGGAACACCTGGAGCAGCTATTAAAACCTGCAATGGCTCATCAAGAATATCTGTCTGGCCCTCGTCATCGGTTACACGGCACTGAACTTGATGGTAACCGCCTGTAGTGAAACTGTGAACGATCTCCGGGCCGTTTTCGTCATATAAACCGTCATTATCCCAGTCCCATTCAGTGAGAACGATCATCCCGCCATCGGGATCGTATGAATCAAAGCTCCAGAAATAGACTGGTTCATTAATTGTCTGCGGATTCGGATCAGCACCCGCTACTGCTACCGGGTGGCCCTCAACCCTGACATCAACAACCTGATAAGCCTTCATATCAATCCAGGGAAAATTCGGGTTGTAATCGTTGTCCTGTACCGAAATCAGGCATTTGTAAAATCCACCCGGTGCGAGATTCTGATTGGTCAATGCTACATGGTAGCGTGAAAAATCATCGGTCTCTGATTTAAATCCAGCTATCTTTTCACCATCGAAAAGTTCGGAACATTCAACCAGAGGCACATCGTGGGTATCTTTTCCACCCCGGTCATAAACGTCGATCTGGAGCCACGTTGTCCCGCCTTCGTCGGTCATCTCCTCCATAAAAGGTGTAACCACAATTTTCCATGGCTCCGATGAATTTGCGTTTAAACCAAAATCGGTCATCGGATCGTCGACCGGCGTTTCAATCGGTACAGCCCAGCTCGCATCGACCGCGTAGCCGAACACAAACTCGTTTGCGGGATATTTCAATGAGTATGTCCGCGTGACGGAGTCACCTGTTAATAACGCGTTACGAGTGTTCGACGGGTCATCCGAAATGTGCCTTATGTACCCGTTCACAAGCGCATCGGGTAAATGCTCTGACGCGTACACCCCCTGGAAATACTCCTGTATCGGTGGTGCTGGCCCGATCAGCCACGTGTTATAAAGAGATGTGTACCCATCGGGATTCAGGAACTCGCCATCTCCAAAAATCGAGTCTGAAATGGTCATTCCTGACAAGGGAAATGTATGACTCCCATCGAACATCATTATTCCCCGCACATCGAAGATCGTATAGAGCGGATCATCGTAAGGATGTGTGATTTTGAAATCAACATCGATGTATCCCGGCTCAGGATAATCGAACCCGACAATTTCGAAACAATCCGAACAAGGGCTGACCTCAAGAAATTTCAATATGTTGAGATGCATGAAACCTTCCCGCAGCGGCACGATTTCATACTCGACATTCCCAGGATCGGTGACGTTCATGTAAATCAGGTTGTGAAACAAGGGAAAGTGGCTGCCATTGTAATCCGAAACTTCCCTGCCAGCGGTCAATCCAGGTGTCAACACCTGATCTCCCGGGTCAACTTCAGTATCCGGAGCACTGGGATTCCCTTTACCCGAGCAACCTGTGATCAGGAATAAGATAAAAGCCGTGTAAATCATAAAGCGTAATGTTTTTATCATCTCTGCACCTACATGGTTAATCACCAGAGGTCATATAACTCAATACCGCACTCAGTACCGACATAAAGAAAATCGTCAACTTTGACCAGGTCCCATGGCTTGCACATTGTTGTAGTAGAATTTAGTACGGTTGCATTTTCGATAGATGAACAATCAACTATAATTAGTTTTGATTGGCCTGAAATATAAACATTATTACCAGAGGCCACTAATTCCAGGAATTGGTTTAAAGCCGGATCCTTGGGTAATTGTACTGAATTAACCAGTTCAGCGTTATCCTGCGAACTGATGTCATAAATCAACAATAAAGACTCACTACCAGGGAAGTTAAGTCCTCTTGCTGTGATGTATGCAAAGTTATCCTGGATAGAGATCCTACCGTAGCTAAGAGAACCATTTGGATTGTAGTGGGGTATCACTGCAACTTCATGGGCAGTTTCAGGTGGATCGATATCAACAATTGCCATAATATTGTTGATGTCACCCCCTCCGGGTGTCAGGTAGGCATAACCGTTGGCGATATCTATGCCCCCACCTCTAAGTGATGCTTCGACAGAAATCACAATATGAGCAGATTCGATCGGCTCTATATCTATTATCGATAAGTATGAGTATATACCGTTTATGTACAAATAACCGCCTTTAACCACCATGTGGCCAGAACTGCTGTATTCAGGGATACTTAATGTCTTTATAATCCAGGGATCACCAGGATTGCTTACATCAATTATTTGTAATGAATGATAACCCGAATATGGTTCTGTTAAGGCAAACAGGATATTATCATTCAATTCCAAAAAATAGATATCGCCATCAAAATTTGTAAGTTCTTTAATTTTATGAGCATCGGCTAAGGGCTCAATATCAAGAATGGTAATTCCATCCGGTGATGCCATATATGCATATTCACCTGATATTTCGAGTTCATGACATTCGCCGGGAAACTCGAATTGGCTTGCGATGAAGGTTGATTCCGGTGGATCAGTATCCAGAATGCTGATAGAATCATGGTGAACAGCGCATGCCAATCCATTATCCCCATCGATGCTGTTACAGGCCAGGTCAAATTCAGAGGCAATGTAAGTTTCCATCACAGGATCTATATCAAAAATAACGCAGGTGTCATCATGAAGGGTCACTCCCGCAACTCCAAGCGGATCTACCCATAAATTTGTGGCGTTGGCGGTATGGTGATAGACACTTAGAACCAGGCCGTCAGGTTCTGAATTCGGATCCCAGATTCCCAGTCTGTATGAGTCGGTAAAGAACAGGTAGTCCTGGTAAGTTCCCAGTCCGTTGCATCTAAGGTCAAATTCAGCTTCAATCGAAGCGGATTCGGGTTGCTCAATATCTATCTTGTGCATCAAGTAGTGAAAAGTCCAGTAATGGGGATTGGCAACATATGCATAATTACTAATGAATGCAATTCCAGGTACTGCTCCATAGTCCCACGTGGTGCCATACCAATAAGATTGGTAATAAGAAAACCTTGGTAAAGGAAAATGTACAACTAAGTGGGCATCCTCAGGTGGATTAACATCGATGATTTTCAGTTGGGCTGAATATGAATCGTAACTTATAGTATTCTGGAAACCCGCATAGACGTAACCATCCCGGGCTTCAATTTCCTCTAATCGCATACTGACTGGAATTTCATTTACAACTGCTGATTGACCCGGAGGGTCAATGTCTATTATCGCGATACATGTCGGGTCCGGATCATCATATCCAACATACGCATACCCGTCATCCACAGCTATCACTTCCGAAATACCCGGTAAATCAACACTCCCAAGTAGAAGTGGACTATAAGGGTTGGATAGATCGTAAATTAATAATTTTGTTGGCCAGGCTGTAATATATGCAAGGTTGCCTTCCATTTCTACACCAACCGGCTTGACGCTCAACCAGTTATGGGGGATTTCTTCCGGTGTGATCGGAAAACCCGATCCGCTGATACCCACTGTTAAAGGTTCATCCAACTCATCGGTCTGGCCTTCATCATCGGTTAC
>DAOVJF010000039.1 GCA_030673355.1 Planctomycetota bacterium
CGCGTCGACTGGAATAAAGGAAAGGATTTCAAAAAGTGATGCGATTGTTCTTGCAATTGGAAACGTTCTTACACAACCGGGAGTAACCGACGGTCTGACCGCGAGTAACCATCTTGATATTCTTGAGAACATGCTTGGAAGGAAGATTGATTTTTACCTTCAGCATGACAGGGACCTGCCGGAAAAAACCCTGGCAAATTACATGGAGAAGGGTTTCAGGAAGGTGGTTGATGATCTTGAAGACGGTGAGACACAGGTAGTCAGGGGCGATCTTGTAAGCCAGTCGTTCATCAGGTCGGTCGACCGGGTACACTACGATTCAAGCAGGGGATATCCACACGCGATGAGGCACGATCCCGCCATGCTCGCGCGGATTTTCATTCATGTTTCGGAGGCGACAGAAATGAAGGAAAATTTCGCCACAAAACCCAAGGACGAACGCTGGGAAGTAAAGGATTTTTAGCTTAATCGCAGGGGAATCGTTACACAAACAGGAGGGGGGTGCCTTCAATATTTATCTTAGTGAGGTTTAAGGGGGCGCCTTTTTCGGTAATAAGATATTCATCCTCGTAATGTGCCGTAAGTCCACCATCGGATGTCACCACGGTCCAGTTGTCCTCGAGAGTTTCAATCATGTAATCCTTCTCGCAGACCATGGTTTCGATAGCAATGACCATACCAGGGAGAAGTTCAATTCCTGTGCCGGGAGTTCCATAGTTGAAAATCGCGGGATCCTCGTGCAAATTCGCGCCAACGCCATGACCGTAGAGATGCCGGACTACCTGGAAACCGTCTTTTTCAGCTACACGTTGAATTGCCGCGGAGATATCCCCCACATGGTTTCCGGCAACAGCCATTTTTGCCCCGGCCCAGTTTGCCTCGCGTGTGGCGTTCATTAATCTTTTAACAGTATCGCTGACATTCCCGACCCCGAACGAAAAAGCCGCATCGGAATAGTAACCCTTGTATTTCGCGCCGCAGTCGATACTGACCAGGTCGCCGTCCTGCAGTCTCCTGGTGCCGGGAATTCCATGTACAATTTCCTCGTTGATCGATACACAACAAGTCGCCGGATAATCCGGGTCGCCCTCTACACCGAGAAACGCCGGGATCGCGCCGCGTGAACGGATCATATCTTCAGCGACTTTATCTATCTCGCCTGTGGTGATACCTTCGCGGACAATTTCCATAAGGTGAAATTCAACCTTGTGAAGGATGTCGCAAGATTCCTGGATGAATTTTATCTGGTGTTCGTTGTAGATCGGCATTGGGTATATATTAAACCAGGAACGGGACACCTTCAACTCAAAGCCGGATGGATAGGTATCCCCGGTAATTTTTTATTGAGATATTTGATTTCATTTCCCCACCTGCAAGCAGTACTTTTTCATGATACTATTACTGTAAATGAGTATGTTTGACGACATATCCGTTTCGATAAGGGAACTTTACCGGAAACTGGCTGTATCCGGCAGGCGTACCGCTACGATCGCACGTTTGCGTATCGAGCTGTCCGGACTTGACAAGCAGCGGATGGAAATTTACTCGAAACTGGGCGAGCATGTCGACGAGCTCCGCCGGGTCGGGCAGATAAACGATACCGGGTTACTGGGACTTCTCGATGGTGAATTCATGAGCCTTGACAGGGTGAAAATTAAAATCACCGAAACCATGGACACGATTCGAAATTTAAATATCGACGAGCCGGGCCGGGAGGAATCGTCTGAACTCATTATTGATGAGGAGCCGGTCGCGGGATCACAGAACCTTATAGACAGTTTTGAGGTCTTATAATTTTGCATTGGCTCCTTGATTTACCTTTCCCAATCCCACCGATCGAAATCACACCCCATGAAACGCTATAAGATCATCTCTGAACTCGGAAAGGGCGCTACTGGTGTAGTGTACCGCGCGATTAAGAATGACGACGGTTCGACTGTCGCCCTTAAAAAACTCGTGCTGCCCGGACACCTCGATATGAACGAGGAGCAGGATTTTGTCAGGCGTTTCAAGAGTGAAGCCAGGGCCGCGCTTGCTTTGAAGCACCCCGGAATCGTTGGCGCTCTCGATTGCGGGCTGGATGAGGGCACGTTTTTCATAGCATATGAATTAATCGAGGGTATGACCATAGAGGACGCGATAAAGTCCGGCAGGGAATTTGCGCCGGAGGAGGTTGCCGATTTAATAATTCAGACCGCGGACGCTCTTTCTTATGCCCACCGTGAAGGAGTCGTGCATCGCGATATTTCTCCCGGGAATGTTTTTCTGACAGATGAGGGGAAAGTAAGAATCGCGGATTTTGGCGTTGCCGGGTTTACTTCAAGTACGTCCACCACGTCCGATTCAGGGTCGATTGTCGGCACGCCGGGATTCATGGCGCCTGAACAGATCACCGGAGGAGAGGCCGATCCGAGGAGCGATATTTTTTCGATCGGCTGTATCGCGTATGAACTTCTGTCGGGAAAACAGGCTTTCACCGGCGATAACATCGCGCAGATTATCCATCGTGTAATCAACGAACAGCCCGGGCCAGTACGGGAATTAAACCCGAAAGTGCCGGTATCGCTTGAGGAACTTGTTTTCAGGATGCTCGCGAAAAATCCTGAATACCGGTACCAGTCAATGGACGAGGTTGTAACCGCAGCCACGAGAGTTCTGGAGGAAATGCCGAGAACCCGTAAAACCGACCGGATGACCGATGCGGGACATGCCCCGATGCTTGTCGGGGTGGCAGGCGCGCTTGAAGGGCAACAATTCATACTGCAGCCGACAGTGACAACGATCGGGGTAAGGGTAGGGGATATTCTCCTCGCCGATGAGGAAAATGTCGCGCCACAGCATGCATGGATTACTAAGGAAGAGTCGGGATGGGTTCTGTACGATGCCGATACCGATGGGGGGACATTCCTGAACGGTGAACGTATCGAACGTGAAGAAATTCTCCCCGGCGATAAAATCCGGATCGGGACATCGGTTCTTGAATTCCGTGGCGCCGGCGGACATACCGGATCGTTCCAGGAAACTGAGATCACCCCCGCTCCTGAAATAAAAATTACACCGCCGAGGAAAATTCCGTGGATCCCGATTGTGCTTATAACAATTCCGGGATTATTAATAATCGCCGCATTAATTTACTCGGGTCTTTATCTGCCGTATCAATACAAGGCTGCCTTGAATCAGGCCACAAACCAACGATGGGATTCGGCATTTTCGAAGCTCGATGTGACGGTAATCGGCAGCTCCGAATGGGTCCTGGACGCATCGGATATACTTTACCAATGGCAGGCGGACCCTCTTGGCGGTGAAATGGGCGCGGGTGACGAACTTTCGGGCGGACCATCCGAATTCACGGCATCCACGTGGGTGCTGGGATATAAAAAAATCAACGACGAAACCCTGTACAGGTTTAACCTGTTCCAGTTGACCGAAGAATTCTTACTTGCCGCCACTAGTCCGATTGATTCATCCGGTGATTCAGACACATCGGGTCCGGTACCTGTGAGTCCTTCGTACCAGGTCATCAGGGGGCTTGAACCCCGGATTGAGGGAATTCAAACCCCATCGGGAATCGATGCAAAATGGGCGGGTCGAAAGAACCAGCTATTGAGTGTTGTGAGAAGGTGGATCGCGGCTTCCGGATCGGGAATCACTACGTCTGACGATACGGGTCCAATGGGATACCAGGCGGAAAGGGATGCCGCGCTGGACTCGATTTTAAAGGGCTGGTATACATATCTGGAACCCGGTAATGATATAATCCTGCTGGACGCGGCGTTTATGGATTTCCAGAATTGTATCCAGTCGCTGGATATCGTTTTAAATGCGAATCCTGGAGAGCAGGACGCGTCGGCTGTTCGGGGACTGGCGTATTTTCTTGGAGCGAGGATTTTGCGAACCGCCGGGGTCCGGTTGGGGCCGGACAGGTACGACCGGGCGTTGAACTGGCTGGATTCGGCGGATTCCGATATCGGGTTTGTGTCCCTCGGTGCGTGGGACAGGGCGATTCCGGAAGATTTCCAGTCGGAGTTCCCGTCCCCGAATTCCATCATCGCCCAGATACGTGCCCTGAGGTTGACACTTCAAAACCTCTTGTCGGGTTCAAACTCCGGGGGGGGATAACTGAGACAGGATAATGACTTTCGGCGACAAATATTTACCCCTTATCTTCTGGATACTTGTGGTTGCCTTAGGCACCTGGGGTAGCTGGGTCATTGTTACCGGGCATGAAAAGGTTGTTGAGAATATAATTCCCACCTCAAATGAACCTGTCGATGAGATACCGCCGGCGGTTGTCGATCAACCCATCCTGGAGGAGGTTTCCGCGGACGGCGCGGTAAGATGGACTTTGTATCTCGATCAAATCGTGCGCGAGGAAGGCTCGGTCATGGAACTTGCCACGCCAAGAGCCATATACAGGTTCCGGTCCGGTGAAGTGCTTGAGGTCACGGGTCGGACGGGGCAATACGATGAGGAATCGGGTATTCTGAATTTATCCGGTGATGTAACAGGAACAGCCCGGAAATCGGAGTTCGAATTCGAGGTCGATGAGATGGTGTGGGATTCGGGCAAAGGTCTGCTGACAGCATCCGGTGGAGTCACTATTACACGCGAGGGCCTTGAGTTTACCGGAACCGACCTGATGCTGGATATGGCGGAAGAATTTACAAAGCTGACTGTTACGGGCGGCGTTAATATAAGTTCCTTTGGTGGATTCCTCGATGAAATGAACGGGCTTGAGGATGCATCGTAGGGATAAGTCTAATTGACACTGAGATAATTTTCATATGCCATCAAAATACGAACAAATCGACTTCTCGAAAATCAAACTGAATTCGATCCATGACCGGGACAGCCTGGTCAAAATTCAGGATTTCCGCGACCCTGTAAAGCTCACAAGAAAACAGGCGGATGATTTACTCGATTCATTTCCGCCAATCTTAGCCGGGAATGAATTCAGGGCGCTTGTCGCAAGCTTAAAAAAAAGTCGCGGTAACGGCACACCCCGTATCTGGACAATGGGCGCGCATGGAATCAAGGTGGGGATATCGAGATTCCTCATTAAACTCATGGAAGCCGGGTTCATCACTCATCTCGCCACAAATGGCGCTGGAGTCATCCATGATACCGAGATCGCCTGTTTCGGACATACATCGGAGGATGTATCCGGCACAATTATTGGAGGGGATTTCGCGGTCACGAAGGAAACCGGAGATATCATAAATAAAGCTCTCGACCGTGCAGAATCCGATAAACTCGGATTCGGTGAAGCTATCGGTGAGGATATCCTGAAAATAAATCCGGAATTTATTGACTCATGCCTGGCAGTAGCATGCTACAGGAACGAAATCCCGTTTACTGTGCATGTCGCGATCGGGACAGATGTTAATCATATCCATCCAAGTCTCAATGGGGCCGCGCTTGGCGACGCGACGTTCCGTGATTTCAAAATTATCTCGAAGAGCATTTCGAAACTGCAGGGTGGGGTGATTGTAAACCTGGGAAGCGCGGTGATCCTTCCGGTCGTGATCGAAAAAGCCATTGCCGCGTCGCAGAACATGGGATATGAACTCCGGAATTTCGATGGATTCGATCTTGATTTTATCAGGCAGTACCGTTCAAATCTGAATCCGGTCAGGCGCGCGATCGAATCCGGCGGGCACGGCGGGCATATTACAGGGCATCATGAATTGGTAATTCCATTACTTACAGCCATTCTTCTTGCTGAATAACTGGTGATGAATATGATATCCGGTTCGGAACTCGAAAAAACGGTTGTAAACCTCGCAGGCGCGAAAGTACTCGTGGTCGGCGATCTTATGCTGGATACGTACATGGTTGGCGACGCAGCGAGGATAAGTCCCGAGGCTCCGGTGCCTGTTGTGAAACTTGAGAAACGTGAGGACCGTCTCGGCGGCGCAGCGAATACTGCGATGAACATCGTAGCGCTTGGCGGAAAACCGATCATCCTTGGCGTGATAGGTAAAGATGAAGCCGGGAAAAGGTTTCAGAATTTATTGGAAACCAACGGGCTTAAAGTCCTTGGGATCTTCCTGCATGATGACATGCCGACGATCCAGAAAACCAGGATAGTTGCCGGAAACCAGCAGATTGTAAGGGTGGATAATGAAGGATTTCTGCACTGGCCCGACAATATAACGGAGTACTCTCATGTTGCCATTGATCAATTGTTACCCGAAGTCGATGCTGTAGCGGTTTCCGATTATGCAAAAGGCTGCCTGACAGGGAATTTAATGACAAAATTAAATGACGTTGCACGTATGCATAATGTGCCTATTCTGGTCGATCCAAAACCTGTGAATGCCGGGTTATTTAAAGGCTGCGATCTTCTTAAACCGAATAAAAAAGAAGCCACGGAACTATCAGGAATTGAAATCCTCGATGATGCTTCCTGTAATAAGGCGGCGGCAATTATTATGAACGAATTTTCTCCCAGGGCGTTATTGATTACGAGAGGGTCGGATGGGATGGATTTACACAGGGATGGTCAGAAACCTGTCAGAATTGCGGCACATATCAGCCAGGTATTCGATGTATCCGGCGCGGGGGATACGGTTCTCGCCATGCTTAGCATGGCATACGCAAAAAATGTCGATCCGGAAATCGCCTGCGAACTTGCATCGTACGCCGCCGGGATCGCCGTCAGGAAACCGGGCACATCGGTTGTTACAGCGGATGAAGTTGTTGAAGCGATCGCGATGTCCTGACCGTTTCTATTTCTAAATACAGAATTTTCAAATTATACTTATCTCTTTTGGCTCCATTAACCTATAATGTTATTCTGATAGCAATAGTAGCCCGGAAACCCATTTCGCGAAAATGATCCAGGCTTTTACTTATGCTCATCAAATGGGTTTCCGGGTTACATAAATCTTGGACAGCTTGCTTTAGAAAAAATTATGGGCTCAACGAGCGGGATATTTATTATCGTAACGATTCTGGTTTCAGGATTTGTCGCCTGGGCCGGAGATACGCTTGGACGCGTCCTCGGCAAACGACGGATCGCTTTGTTCGGCATGCGTCCGAGAAGAACGTCGCTGCTGATCGCGGTTTTCACCGGCATGATAATTACCGCCCTGACGATCACGGCGCTGGCTGTCGCATCCGATAATGTCCGTGAAATGCTTTTCAGAATGGATGAACTGAAGAGTGAACTCGATGATAAACGCGTGGCAGTAGATGCGATGGCTGGAATAATCGAGGAAGGGCAGGCGACTATCCAGCTCCAGCAGGATGCGATTAACACCGGGATAGAACAGATCAATGACCTTTCATTTCAACTGTCGACGTACGAAGAGGATGTCGAGGCGCTTGAGGTAAAAATCGGCGCCCTGAGTGATGAGATAAATTCTCTCGAAATCGAAAAGGATGACCTGATAGAGGAAAACGAAACACTGATAGCCGGGCATGAAGAATCGAAAGCCGAATTTGAATCGGAGATCGCGACACTCAATACTGAAATCGCCGATCGCGAGGCCAGGGTCGCTGACCTTAACCAGCAGATCGAATCAAAAAATGATCTTATCGAATCGCTCGGTTTACTTGTTGAGGAACTGGACCGGGAAATTGCGGTCCGCACGCTCGGGGATATCAAGGTGTTCGAGGGGCAGCAGCTTGGTGTTGTGTTAATCGATACAAATTTAGACCAGGCGACAATTTACGATCTTCTCAGGGGCTGGTTGAGTACGATTCCTATGACTTACATGGACGCCGAATCCGGTCAGCTTGTGCTTTCAGAGAATTTAATAGAAGCTACGTCGGAAGAATTTTACAACGCGATGCAGGAAATCAGAGACACATCGAGTGAGAAGGCTGTCGTGATAGCACTTTCGATGGAAAACGTTGTCGACGACCAGCCTGTTCCCGTGCGATTCGAGGTTTCGAGGCATCGGCAGCTCTACTCCAGCGGGACAAGGATTTATTCGAATACATACGAGGAACCCATAGGCGCGATCGACCCATACCGCGCGGTGTCGGCCCGGTTTTTTGAGGACGCGAGAGATTATTTAATTAACGATCGCGGGCTTGTGCCATCGACAGCAAATGAAATCATGCAGTTTACGATAGACGACCTCTTGAATTTGTCACAGGAACTGTCGGATACAGGATTCCCGGTCATTTTGAGGATGGTCGCGTTGACGGATATTTACGTCACTGATTTTCTTGTTTACGGAGAGCAGTTTACTATTACTATTGAAACTGCAGTGGAGTCGGATCCGGATTAAAATTAGGAGGAACCCAATGAAAAGAGTACTCAGTGTCAGCATTGGATCGAGCAAGCGCGACAAAACATATGTCGGCGAATTTCTCGGTGAGGAAGTGGAGGTCGGGCGGCAGGGTACCGATGGCGATATGGCCAAAGCAGGTGAGGTCATCAGGGAGCTCGATGGAAAAATCGACTGCTTCGGGATCGGCGGGACCGATATTTACCTCTGGAGCTCGACCCGTAAATACAAAATCAGGGACGCATGGAATATCGCGAAAAACGCGAAGGTGACGCCGGTTGTGGATGGCGGCGAGATCAAGCACACGCTCGAACGCCAGGTGATACGCGATCTGAAAAATGTGCACGGATTAATCAAGGATGGCGATCCCGCGCTTCTCGTGAGCGGCGTGGACCGTATCGGCATGGCGGAAGCGCTCGATGAGATCGGCTGCGACACGATCTATGGCGATCTACTGTTCGCTCTGAAAATTAACAAACCGATTCGATCGCTTAAAGAACTTAACAGGGTGGCCGCGACACTTCTGCCGATCATGACAAAACTCCCGTTCAAGTGGCTCTACCCGACAGGTAAAAAGCAGGAGGAGTTCAAGCCCAGGTTCCCGGAGCAGTTCGAGAGGGCGAAAGTTGTCGCGGGCGATTTCCATTACATCCGTAAATACATGCCGATGGACATGAGCGGGAAAATAATTATCACCAACACGACGACAAAAGAGGATGTCGAAATTCTCAAAAAACGCGGCGTGAAAACCCTCGTTACGACCACGCCCCGTATGGGCGACCGGAGTTTCGGCACCAACGTCCTGCAATCATTGATCGTGGCGCTGAGCGGGATGCATCCAAACAACATGACCTGGGAAGATTATCTGGTGTTTATTAAGAAGATGGATCTGAAACCGAGCATAGAGGAATTGAATTAGGGGGGGGGTGCAAGGACATTCGGGTGAAAGTTTCCCATAAATTGTTATCGGCAACATAGTTTGTTATTATTAAATTAATATACTATTCTTGGAGGAAGAATATCAATGGCTGACAATAATGGTACTGGGATTAATAGTGCTCAAGCAAAGGGTGGAGTTAAACAATCGAAAAATTCAAAAAATTGTGGAATCGGTTGTTTAATAATTTTTATTATCATAGTAATAATTGGTGTATTTGGTCAAAAAGAAAAATCCGAGAATGAAGTCCAAATAAACAATAATGAAATTGTTGAATCATCAAATGGGATTGAGATTGGTCAAAGGTCTGAACCGCAAAGTCCATTTGATGAAGTAAAAGGATTGATAGAAGATTATGACTTTGGTATGGGTGATCCGTATTCAATTGAACAAGAAATAAGGATGATTCAAGATACTGAGCTTCAAGGTATTGTAGTCAAATTTTTCGATGAATCATTTTGGGATGAAGAATATCTTGTAAGAGAAGGAATAACCGCGTTTGTTGAAATTGGCCTTATAGTATTCCTTGTGGAAGGCATAGAAAGCATAACCGTTGTAACCGAAACTGATTTCATAGACTCATTTGGAAATGAAGAAAAAGAGCAGGCCTTGCGTATTACTATGGATAAAAATACCTTCGGCATGTTTAACTGGGAAAATTTAGAATATCGGCCCGTATATAATCAAATAAGTGATAATGCACTTGATTTTTATATTCACCCAGGAGTTTTCAGTAAAATTAAACCGGATGAAATATTTTACGCACCTTAATAAATCGGAGCAAGCAAGTAGCCCGGAAACCCATTTCGCAAAATTGATCCAGGCTTGTACAGATGCTTATGAAATGGGTTTCCGGGTTACATGTTGAAACTACTCAGGTGATAGCAAGTCCTATAGACATGCGATCTATCGGGAAAATAATCAGGAAGGTGTATCGAACGATTATTGTCGAATTGTATTTGGACAGTGCTGCTAATAACCCATATAATCCTGATTTCTGGCGCAGACTTAGGAAAATTTATATAATCAGGATATTAATGTCATTGGCAGTAATTCTCTTATTCACACCATTAATGTGTATGGCTGATAGGCTCGATGACCGCATGACGGCTTTAAAACCTGTTGTGGCAATAGATATGATGATGAAAGAACTGGTTGAATCGCAGGGACAGGAATTAGAGTTGATCAAATTACTGGAACAAGATCCAGGGGATGATAATCAGTTGGTTCTTGAGTATTCGGTAACATCGGAGGAGGGTGCGGATAATTCCATTTATCAATGGGCGTACCGGTCAACGGAAGGGATAAAGTTCAATTCGTTCGACCAGCTTGTGGTTTTCTCCAGGGAAGATAATTTCGAGCTGGTTCCAGTTTCAGAATGTGCAGAAGATATTCACAACAAATTAGAACAATATTTACAAGCAATTACAAAAAACGACATCAACCTTTGGACCAGGTATTACTCTTTTTAAGCAAGTAGCCCGTAAACCCATTTCGCGAAGATGATTCGGGCTTGTGCAGATGCTCATCAAATGGGTTTCCGGGTTACTTCCTTGTCGCCGAATACCGGTTGTGCGATAATTACATCGGACCAGAGGTGCCGATATGAAAACTTACAGGCTTGCAGTTGTTATTGAAAAGGACGAGGACGGGTACTTCGCGTATTGTCCACAGTTGCAGGGATGCTACACGCAGGGTGAGACGTACGAGGAAGCTTTAGCGAACCTTGAGGATGCTATTAAACTCCATGTACAGGACAGGGAAAGTGAAGGGGAACCGGTTCCGACCACTGATTCTATAAGCGTGACTTCTGTTGAGGTAACAGTGTGACACCTCGTCTCCCAAGGGTAACGGCCAAGCAGGTAATAAGTGTACTGGTGAAACGAGGGTTCCGGTTAATTCGTTCGTCAGGCAGTCATCATATCTATGGGAATCACAAAGGTAAACGTGTCACAGTGCCGGTTCATTCGGGTAGAATTCTCCATCCCAAGGTCCTCAAGAGGATACTTAAGGATGCAGATATTTCAGAAAATGATTTATGATCGGTTAAAGGTTTTTTGATTTAACAGAATCGCGCACGTTGGTACGTCTAACGTAGGAAAATCCACATATGCATATGACGCACTGCCGTGCCGTTCTACGGGAATACCGAATATATCTCTTCCACAAATACATTCCTTCCACAAATACATTCCTTCCACAAATACATTCCTTCCACAAATACATTCCTTCCACAAATACATTCCTTCCACAAATA
>DAOVJF010000022.1 GCA_030673355.1 Planctomycetota bacterium
GCACTGCAGCAACGTCGACAAGCACGTTCGACCCGGAGATTTTTAAAGGCTTGGGGGATGGAGATGTCTCACTGAGCTTGTCAACGGCACCCGTTTACACTTACATTGGGGATTGATTCAGGAATTTTTGAAGGTCGGGGACACCTGCTTTTCGACGAGCGAAAAGAGATGTCCCCTGTATTAGATTTATGTCGCAGCAAGCAGCGCCCCTACAATATAAATAAATTACCGTACAAAAAAAACATGTTTTCACCATGCGTAGTTTAGGGGAAATTCCATGAATCCAATTTTTTACACGGCATCTCGTATTGCAGGTTTAATCCTGGTTATCCTGAATTCAGCGATTGGAATACCGGGTTCAATGTCAGCTCAAAGCAACGACACTATCAGCTATGTGACGTCCATACCCCCGCTTGCAATGATACTCCGGGAGATCGTTGGGGATCGCGGTTCGGTGATTTCTCTTCTTCAACCGGGTTCTTCACCGCATACTTACGATCCAAAGCCATCGGATGTCGCCACAATAGAAGCCAGCGATGGATTTTTCTACATTCATGACAGTTTAGATGGCTGGGCTGCAATATTCGGACATGAAAACACGATCGAAGTATTAAAAATGGTCCCTGACGAGTGGCTCCTGGCAATGGATATTCAAGGGCATGAATCACATAGCCACTCGTACGGAGAGGGAGAACACGACGATTATCCGGACAGCCATTTCTGGATGGATCCACTGACTGTGAAGGCAATTCTCCCAACCCTTGTTCTGGTAATGTCTGAAACAGATCCCGGGGGAGCGGATATTTACGATGCAAACGCAGAGCGGTTCTCAGGAGAGCTTGATTCATTACACGAAAAAGTGTCCGACCGGCTGG
The DNA here is from genome assembly GCA_030673355.1 of Planctomycetota bacterium. Classification (GTDB taxonomy): domain Bacteria; phylum JAJVIF01; class JAJVIF01; order JAPKYR01; family JAPKYR01; genus JAPKYR01. The sequence goes on from DAOVJF010000022.1 coordinate 876, forward strand.
CGCCATACACGGGAGAGGCTGTCCTGTTGTTTCATCCATCATTGAAATATTTCCTTACACGATATAACCTGGTCCTGGCCGGTACAATCGAACCTTTTGCAGGGAGGGAACCCACACCGAGATACCTGGTTGAACTAATCGAGAAGATCGATCAATACAATGTAAAAGCAATTTTTACAGAACCCCAGCTTCCGGGATCGGCGGGAGAGACATTGTCGGAAGAAACCGGTTTGCCGCTTTACATAGTCGATCCCTTAGGCGGCGGCGAGGGAAGACGCACGTATGAAGACCTGATACTCTATAATACCCAGGTATTCCAGGACGCATTTGGTTCTTAATATTTTTAATTTTATTCTATTCACATTTCTAATGGTAAACGTAATTGAAATAGCGAATGTCTCGGTCAGGCTGGGAGATTTCCTGGCTCTCAGAGATATCAGTGTCAATATCCAGACCGGCGATTTCGTCGCGATTATTGGCCCTAATGGGTCGGGGAAGTCGACTCTGCTCAGGGCGATACTCGGGCTTGTGCCACTGGAGTCGGGCAGGATTAAAATTTTTGATAAAGAATTGAGGATGATTCCCCCCGAGTGGATAGGTTACGTTCCCCAGTTAAAGACGGTCGACCGGAATTTCCCCGCAGTGACATGCGATCTCGTCACCAGCGGCATACATCGAAGCTGGCCCGGGATTCTCACAAAGAAAGACCATGAGAGTGTCAGCGAGGTACTTGCGATGGTTGGGGCGGAGCATCTTTGCCATAAACCGCTCGGGCAGTTATCGGGCGGGGAACTTCAAAGGGTTTACCTTGCCCGGGCTTTAGTCAGGAAACCTAAAATTCTCCTTTTAGACGAACCGGCGACAGGAATAGACGCAGTCGGTGAGGATTATATGTACAGTATTCTCGATGAACACCTCGAACGGGCCGATACAACCGTACTGATGGTGACACATGACTGGCTCACAGCCAGGCATCACGCCAACCGGGTGTTATTAATAAACCATAAGCTGATCGCAGAGGGTCCACCATCTGAAGCGTTAAACGATAAACACCTGCGCGCGGCATTCGGCCATGTAGGGCATGCCCACGACCAACCCTGCGATGGAGCGTCGGATGTTTGAAGCATTGCAATACGGTTTCATGCAACGGGCGTTAATTGCCGGACTCCTGACCGCGGTAGCCGCGAGCTATTACGGTGTGTTCGTGGTGCAAAGGGGAATGTCATTCCTGGGTAACGGTCTTGCGCATGCGACATTTGGCGGTGTTGCGCTGGCACTCTTATTAAACCAGGAACCGCTCTGGGTGGCTGTGCCATTCACGGTGTTGGTTGCCGTGTTGATTACATATGTCAGGGACCGGACAGGATTGGCGCCGGATACCGTAATCGGGATTTTCTTCGCACTTTCGATGGCGCTTGGCATAGTATTTATCTCACGGATACAGACATACACCACCGATGCATTTCATTACCTGTTCGGATCGATACTCGGGGTTACAGACACGGACATCCGGGCAGCGGTATTTATTCTTTTCTTGATTCTGATAACCCTCAGATTGTGGGGTCGATGGGCGTACGCGACAATCGACCGCGAGGCCGCACTGGCGGATCGGATCCCGGTTAAATTCGACGATTACCTCTTATCAGTACTAATCGCCCTGACGATCGTGGTTTCAGCAAAAATCGTTGGAATCGTTCTGATCAGCGCATTCCTTGTAATTCCAGCCGCATCGGCAAGGCTGGTCAGTCGACGGTTTCTGGGAATGACAGTTGTTTCAGTGATGATCGGGGTTGTAACGGTGATAATCGGCTTAATGTGTTCGTTCCAGTTTGACTTACCAAGCGGGGCATCTATAATCTTGGTACAGGCTCTCATATTTACTGTCTGCCTGCTAATATCAATGGTCGTTGGAGCAAGAGCATCCTTAAAATCCAAATCCGCCGCGCGGTCTAAAAGTTAAGTGGCTTTATCGGTGGACAATTGAAATGAAGCCAATGGGCACAAAAACAGGATTTCGAATTCTTTCTGAAGTTTTCATAGTCGGAACAGTGCTATGCGCGATTATTCTGGGGGTCATTGGTTTATTGCAGGGGTTGCCCGGTGCGGTATTCTGCACTTTAGCGCTTGGACTTTTCTCTTTGATAATCGCGGACCTTAGCTGGTCGCTCGATATTCTCCGCACGCTGGAAGCGGCGGAATCCGAAGGTAAGGACACGAAGGAAATCCTGGATGAGCAGGGAAAGTCCGAAACCTGGCAACGCCCGGTAATGCTTCTCGCCTGGAGTTTTTTAATTGTCCTTCTTACTGCCTGGGCCCTGCTTGTATCTATTGAACCGAATCCCGATAAGGCGGTATGGTCGTACAGCACTATGGCTCTGGTCATGATACTTGGGGTTGGCCTATGGTTTTTGAGTCCGCGTATTATTGTAACCACGGGGCCTGAAATTGATGAAAATAAAAGCCGGATTATATCCACGTGGGGGAAATTTACAGCAGTTGTATTGTGGTTGATACTGCCGTCTTTCACAGGAATTACGGTTAGCGACCCTGAATCGCCGGTTGCTTTACTGGCATGGTTTTCAAAAATCGCGGGTGTCCTGGTGATAATCGCGTCACTTGAGGTGCTTATAAAATCATTTGCCGCGTTACTTCTGAGACGTTCTCAAACTCTAGACCCGGCGCCGCTGCCGTTGACTTTCGGGAGCTTTGTGTCCGATTTATCCACAATTAAAAAAGCAGGGGCCGGGGATCGAGTAACACCTGTACAGCCGGCGGCCTGGACCTGGCTGGGGGATTTCTTTAAAAATTCCCTCCCGAGAGTAGTGATCGGCATCGGTTTAATCGTATGGCTGTCGACATCCCTGACCCAGATAGGAATCAGCGAACAGGGGGTACGGGAACGATTTGGAAAAAACACGGGGGAAGTTTTAGAACCGGGTCTCCATCTCGGGTTCCCATGGCCAATCGACCGTGTAATGAGATTCCCGTCGTTATATAACCAGGTTTTTTCGGTAGGTTTTGAAGCGGACACGGATTTGTCGAGAATGGACCTGATCTGGGCTGAACCGCATGGGATCGAGCAATTCCTTTTTCTGACAGCGTCGGGTCGAGAGGTTGTTTCGGTGGATATCGAGGTGACATGGCGGATCAAGGACGTCCTTGAATACGCCTACACGTGCCAGAACCAGGAGGAACTGCTGCGCTCGCTTTCATACAGAGCGGTAATGCTTCGAACGAACTCCACGAACAGCGATAACCTTCTTACCCGCGACAGAAGTGAGCTGGCGACATCAGTGAAAACGGACATCCAGGCAGTAGTCGATAATGAGAAACTCGGGATTGAAATCGCGCAGGTTTCGATCATCGCAATTCACCCGCCGTATGAAGTCGCATCGGCTTACCAGGCTGTAGTAAGCGCGCAGGTACTGCACGACACACTCGCGATCCAGGCGAGCACATACAGGGATGAACTTATCCCGTCCGCGCGGGCCGATGCACAGACGATGCTCGATGAAGCCGAGGGCTACGATGCAACTCGTGTGGCCAACGCAAGGGGTGAAGCGGCGGGGTTTTTAAAGCTGCTGGGACCGTATAACCGGGCGCCATTTATATACAGGTTCCGTGAACGGCTGGAGGTTTTAGAACAGGGATTGCCCGGTCAACGCCTTTATATAGTCAATACCGATTTTATCGATTCGGAAGGGGCGGATGATGACAGGGGATTGTGGTTCGATCTCCGGTAAACGGATGAGGTATACATTATGAACAGAGGAATACGAATAACAACTGGCATAATAGTGGTGTTAATCCTGCTTCTCAGCGCCTGTATGTACCAACTCAGGGAAGGGAGCGTCGCAGTGGTGACGCGGTTGGGAAAATGCATACATACAGAAACCGAAGCGGGGCTTCATTTCAGGTACCCATGGCCGGTTGGAAAAATCTACCGATTCGATAATCGCATACGTGTCATGGAATCATCGTTTACCGAGACCCTTACCGGCGACCAGCGCAACGTCATCCTGTTAAATTACGCGACCTGGAATATATCGAATCCGTTGAAGTTCCTGGAATCCGTACGCGTCCTGGAAACGGCGGAAATCCGGCTTGATAAATTAATAACCGACGCCAAGAACGCCGTGATGGGCAACTATTACCTGTCAAACCTGGTTTCAACGGAAATAGAAGATATCAAGATGGCTCAAATTGAAGCCCAAATCCTTGAAATGGTACAGGCAGAGGCCCAGGACCAGTATGGTGTGCTCATAAGCGATGTTGCGATTCTTCGACTTGCCCTTCCCAAAGACAACCTGACGAGTGTTTTCGATCAGATGCGCGCCGAACGCAGGCAGCACGCGCAGCGTTTCCGTGCGGAAGGCGAAGAGGAAGCGGCGGCGATAAAGTCCGCAGCCGACCTCGAAGCGGCTCAAATACTTGCCGAAGCCCAGGAAAACGCGGCAATGATAAAAGCGGAGGCGGATGCGGAAGCCGCGAGTATTTACGCATTCGCGCACTCCCAGGATTCGGAATTTTACGAATTTCTAAGGTCGCTCGAAGCTCTCGGGGTGATCCTGGGAGAGAACACCACTCTAATTGTCGATACCGAAGCGGCGCCTTTCGATCTGCTCGATGAATAGAAGAAATGACAAACCAGTTTAAAAATACCGAACCGCTGTTTTTGAGGGACACAAAGCCGTCGCCTCCTCATCCAAGGTTTGACCTTGTGAAGATCATACGGGTCATTGGAATAATATTACTTATCCTCTTTTTGTTATCCGGCATAAGGATTATACAGCCTGGAGAAGTTGGGGTGCTTTTGAGACTGGGGCGTTTACCGGATGGCCCATCGGCTGTGAATCAGCCCGGTCTGATGATCTCGTTTCCATATCCAATAGATGAGGTCATACGTGTACCGGTAATGCAGAATCGCGAGATGGTGATAGACGCATTCTGGCATTCAGAGGATGTCTTTCAAACCGCAACTACATTCCATCCGTTTGAACAGGGCTACTGCATTACCGGGGATTACAATGTAGTGCTGCCGAAAATTGCGGTAAAGTACAATATCGCCGACCCGGTGGCATGGGTATTGTCTAATATGGATCCTGACAGATTGCTGCTGGACGCGGTAGCCGCTGAACTCGTCCATGTAATCGGCGAGATGCGGGTCGACGATCTTCTTACGGAAAGAAAAGCAGAACTGGTTTTCAGCGTTAAGTCCCGTGCGCAGGCAAGGCTCGATTCGATAAATGCAGGCTCGACCATCCTGTCGATTGAGATAACCGAGTTGATACCCCCAAGAAGCATCCTCCCCGACTTCCAGGATGTGCAGAACGCGTACATCGGCAAGGAAACCGCCATTCGTAACGCGGAAGCATATAAGGCGCAGCAGATTCCCGCCGCACGCGCGGAGGCAAACCGGATCATAAATGCAGCCGAGACTTACAGCATTGGCACACTGGCGACCGCAAATGCCGAGGCGAATAGTTTCCTTGAAATACTTGAAGAATACAGGCTGAATCCGGATGTTGTGAAACAGCGGTTACTGCTTGAATACCTGACACTGGCCTACATGCAGGTTGGAAACCGGTATGTGGTTCCGGGAGACCCGGTATCCGGGAGATTGTTAATTCCGCCGTCATAAAGAACAACGAATGAGTACCAGTGCTATAAATACAAATGAAAACGGGCAGGATCCGGAAGTGGCCGGGGACGATCACAATAACATGTATTGCGATCAAAAGGCACATTCGCACGGCTGGGAAAACACCCTGTGGCGCGCGATAGTGGCGGTAGGATTGCTGGTCGCGAGTTATTTAATTGGACGTCCTTCGCAGCTTTCACTCGAACTCGATTATGTCTCCGGGGGTGAAGTGGTATCCGCGGTGCTGGCATTTGTAGCGGCGCTGGTCGCGGGCATACCATTATTCCGGCGTGGATTGAAAGGGTTGTTCTTTAAATATGGAGGGGGAGCAACCGACCAGTTGGCATCGCTGGCGGTGCTTGCCGCGATCGTGCAGGGTGAATTTACGGTGGCCGTAAGTGTCGCGCTGGCTCTCGATCTTGGACATCTCGCGGAAGAGCGCGGGATTCACCATGCCGGCGCCGCCATAGAGAATCTGATAAAACTAAGTGCCCGTACCGCTCATAAACTTGTGGATGGCGTTAAAACAGACCTTCCTTCCGATGAGTTACAGCCGAAAGACAGGGTGGTAATTTTCCCGGGAGAAGTCGTACCCGCGGATGGGGTGGTGGTTTCGGGCCACTCGGCGATCGATCCGGCACACATGACGGGCGAAATCATCCCGATTGACGCGGGACCGGGAGAAAAAATCTATCATGGAATGATTAACCTTACCGGACGAATCGAGATGGATGTCGAAGCAGTTCGATCCGATACTTCGCTCGGGCAGGTCATCAAGGCTCTCCGTGAAGCTGAAGCCGCCCGTCCGCCAATCGTACGGCTCCTGGAACAATATACAAGCGTACTGCTTCCCATCGCCATTCTTGTAGCCGCGGCGACATTTGTTTTGACCCGCGAGACAAGCCGCGCGATCGCGGTACTGGTTATCGCATGTCCCTGTGCCCTTATTTTAAGTAGTCCCGCTGTAATGATCCCCGCTCTTGCGGTTGCTGTTAAAAAAGGAATTTTAGTGAAAAGCGGCGCATTTCTCGAACGTGCAAGCCGCATAAGAACTTTAATCCTCGATAAAACGGGCACAATAACACTGGGTGAACCGGAAGTGGGCAAATTTGTTCCGGTTGAAGGTACCAGCGTGGACGATTTAAAAAAAGCCGCGGTAATCGCAGCATCGGGCAGTAATCACCCAATCGCGAGGGCAATCGCAAAAGCCGGGGGTAAATCGGAACATGTTGAATCGACCGAGCTTACCGGTCGGGGTATCAAGGTTGAATTAAATGGTCGGGAATACAGACTGGGCCGTCTCGACTGGGTTGTGGATTCAGACGTTTCTCATGGCGCGATCAAAGGTAAAGCCGAATCGCATCCCGGACCATCAAGTTTCGTCAGTATTGACGGGAGGCTCACGGGGGTCGTACTACTTTCAGACCAACTACGTCCTGAAGTCAGGGAAACACTCACCACGATGCGTAAACTGGGCGCGGAAAGGCTTGTTTTATTGACGGGCGATCGTGCGGAAGTCGCGAATGAAATAGCCACCGGTTTTGATTTCGACAGGATCGAAGCCGGGAGTCTTCCCGAGGGTAAAGCTGAAATTGTGGATGAGGAAATGCGTATGGTCGAGCGCGATTACGGCAAAAGTGAAGATGGGTTGGGCGTTATTTATGTTGGCGACGGCGTCAATGATGCCCTGGCCTTGAGCAAGTCCGATGTGGGAGTAGCGATGGGCGCGATGGGCAGCGAGGTAGCGTTGAAATCGGCCGATATCGCCCTTATGACGAACGACCTTATGCTGCTTCCGTTTCTTATCAGGCTGTCGAGAGAAGTACGAAGGATAATTCGTATGAATGTTTATATGAGCGTCGGATTCGCCGGGGTGCTTCTTGTCCTTGCGATTACAGGATATATTTCCCCGATTCTCGCCGCGGTTCTTCACCCGGGGGCCGCGCTGCTGGTCATAGGGAACAGCCTTCGAGTGTTGGGCATCGGTGAGTGAAAGGTTTTAATAAATTTCGTCGACAAGCCCGTTCGACCCGGAGATTTTCGAGGTTTGCGGGTGGAGATGTCTCACTGAGCTTGTCAACGGCACCCGGTTGATTCAGGAATTTTTGAAGATCGGGGACACCTGCTTTTCGACAGGCGAAAAGAGGTGTCCCCTATATTAGCCCTATATTAGCCCTATATTAGCGTTCGACGCGGAGAATTTTTAAGCAAGTAGCCTGGGAATGCATTTCCCGGAGTCCATAAATAATTTAAACATCCCGGGAAGTGCATTCCCGGGCTACCTGCCGTGGTAAATTAAATTTTTCTGACGAGAGATTCCCTTGTGAGAGATTCCCCTGCGAGAAGGGCGGCGCCGATCGCACCCATGAATTCTGAATCGTGGTGGATGTTGATGTCTGTCTTCAGAGCGTCTTCGAGAGCGTAAACCATACCGGCGTTCTTGGCGACCCCCCCGGTCAGAGTGGTTTCACCATCGGGAACCCAAATCCCCTTCAGTAATGTGGCGAGTCGTTCGGCCAGAGCTTCGCAGACGCCACGGATAATATCAGGCGGATGCACATCGTGTGTAATGTGATTTAAAATTTCAGTCTCAGCCAGAACAGAGCAAATGCTGGGAATGGGCTGCGGGTTTTTTGAGAACAGCGCAAGCTGACCGATTTCCTCGAGGGGGATTTCGATCGTGTCGGCCATTCGTTCGAGGGATCGCCCGACCCCCGCGCCACACCGGTCGTTAAGCCGAAAGCGATGGACCCTTCCGTCTTCATTAAGGCGTATGGCGATCGATCTCAGGGCGCCGATATTAAGAACGTTCCTCGTTTTTGGAAACGTCATGAAAGCACCCGCGGCATGGCATGTTACGGATGTGTAATGGAAATTCACATCCGGCACCAGCTTACGGCCATACCCGGTTGCTGCCACAGCTATATCATCAGGTTTGCAGCGAGCGGCGAGCAGGGCTTCCTTTAACGCTTCAGATGCGGCTACCAGGGGTTTGCCGGCGGTGAGAAAGTGGCCCCGTCCGAGCACACGGTTGTTTTCGCCAAGGATGACAACCTTGGTCGACCGGGATCCAATATCGATCCCGCAGGAATATTTCCTTGATTCGCCCATCACCAGTTATGACTTCCTTTCAACCCTAAAATTGCAGCTCCAAGGGCACCGATATAAACACCGTCGATCCCGGCATTCACGTCATGTTCTATAAGATCTGAAAGTGCTCTGGCAATTCCTTTTACCTGGCTTACCCCGCCAGTGAAAGTGACTTCATCCTCGATACCAACACGGTTCAAAAGGCTCGCGCCGCGCCGCGCAAGCGAGATAAAAACTCCTCCGAGGATATTTTCAACCATCTCGCCATGCTCGAAATAATTTATAATTTCCTGTTCCGCAAAAACCGAACATGCGTTTGTAATTCTAAGGGGTTCGGTTTTCTCAAGCTCGATAGTACGGATTTCCTCAAACGGCATGCCGACAATGTCGGGCAGCGCTTCGAGAAACCTGCCGCTACCCGCCGAACACTTGTCGTTCATGGCGAAATCGAGCACTGCGCCGGTCTCATCGATTCGAATCGCGGACATGTCCTGTCCCCCCATATCGAGGATCGTGCGTGAACCGGGATAACGGTAGATCGAACCGATAGCATGGCACGAAGTTTCGGTGGCGCTTTTATGGCTGAGCGGAATCGCGGCTCTCCCGTAGCCGGTGCCGGTGACAATCGTGAGGTCATATTCCTCGCAGTCGGCTTCCGTCAACGCTTCCTTGAGGGCATGACGGGAGGCGCGGGCGAGATTCGCGCCGGAATGGACAATACCCCGACCCTGGACGATCTTGTTCCCGTCGATAATGACGCACTTGGTCTGTGCGGTTCCGATATCCAGGCCGCATGAAAGCATTGCTTATGTTTTTAATTCCCCTTTGGACCGCCGTTCTTTTCTATGTGTTAATGCTTCGAAAAATGTGTCGATCCTGTTTTGCATCCGGGCCGATGAGAAATATCTCGGATCCGCGATATCACTGTCGAGATACAGGGTAGGGATATCGGCTTCGCGCGCGAAGTAATTTCTCATATCGAGCTGTCCGATAGAAAACGGCCTGCAGCTCTTAGCCGAGTGAATTACGATTCCATCGACCTCATAATCCCTTGCGAGATCCAGCATAAACCCGCGTCGTTTACCAAGGTTCCAGTTGTAGTAGCTCTGGGACGCAAGGGAAGCAAGAAAGTCGAAGGGTTTGTCGGGTCCGAATTTAAGATTCACAGCCGCGCAGACGGTTCTTACATACGTATTTGTCACCCCGACAGCGTACCAACGGCTGAACATCTGCTGGAATTCACGGATTCTGGGCCATGGCGGAGTTCCCTCGAACAGGAGCCTGAAATCTTCCTTTCCATAAGGCGTATAACCGGTCTTGATCCTGTGCCAGATGTAATCGATCGCTGATTGGTAATAATCCCGGGCTTCTTCCGTCCCTCTCAAGATGGTCATCGGGGCCATGTATGTTACGCCTTCGAAATAGGTATCGAACGGGGACGGTTTCAGTTTTCCGTACTCCAGGAGCTTCTTCCAGAGCTCGATGGTTTCGGATGTGAGTTTTAAAATTTCTTTCAGCTTGTCCTCATCAAATTTTCGACCGCTGAGTTCCTCACAAACCGGAATCAGTTCTTCGATCTGGCCGCGCACGTAAACGTGGTCGAAATCGGTCTGCCGGTCTTCCCGCACAAAAGGAACATCAATGATTTTGACAGGACACTTGAACTCATTACCAAGCGCTTCGGCCCATTTAATATAAGTCGAGCACCCGCCATGTGTGATAACGATTAAATCGGGCGGGGGGATTTTCCCAAACGGAGTCTGTCCCTTTCGGGGACCAGCCATAAGGCCGAGATCGCATTTGACGTAAGCGCAGATATGCGATGCATAGCCAAGTTCCTCGCCATCATGGATAAGATCGACCGAAACATTACGCCTTGAGCTGTGGATAGCGGTCATTTCGGGATAAGTGACAATAAAATCGAACGAACGGAACAATTCGGAAATGAGGCCGGACGTGAAAAGATAGACCACCTTACGGTCACCGGAAACGCCGGCATCGAGTTCGAGGTAATGACGCTGAATGAGTTCCCTCGAGGCTGTCCTGGCCTTATCTTCCATCGCGATTTTATTCATTGCATTCTTCCGAATTATTCTGATAGGTTCCCGCGAACGGCAGGCGTTCCCTTGCTTCCTGAAATGCTTCAATCTGGACTATAATCGACTCGAACACCCTCTGGTCTTCCTCGTACTCGATCCTGACATAGGGGATCCCGTGTTTTTCGCACGATTTGAATATTTGATGTATATCGTGAAGAGCGGGATAGCAGGTTTTGGCCGAAGAGAGAATAAGGCTATCCGCTTTCCTTTCATTAATTACCGATAGAAGGCTCTTGCACACCCCATCGTCAGCATGGTAAACAACCGGATTTCGGACAGTATGTTTCAGATAATGGTGGGCAAGGATTTCGATCGGATTTCCCGATGTCGGTAGAGGTTCAGTCCACCAGCGCTGTCCGAGGAGAATATCATCCGAAACGATAGCGATTCCTTCCGCCTCGATAGCCTCAAGCATCGCAACCGGGGGCCGTTCGCAAAACGCCCCGAAAAAAACCATTCTTAATTTTGGCGTCTCGCGTGGCGCTGTATTGTCAAGAGCCTTAAGAGCCTCATCAAGGACGGCAATATGTTCTTCGCACGTGACAGTCATACCAGCGAGCCTGAGTACGTAAAACTCGCTCGTTTTCAGTTTTTCCGGATGGTCCGACCTGTATTGATCGAGTTTGGCTAGAAGTGCCGCCCGATGATTGTAAAGCTCGAATGAGTTCAGCAGCGTTTCATCGGCGATCGGCGATCCTGAGATATTTTCAAGTTCGGATTTAACCCTCGTGAGTTCGCCGACAAGGTAATCGAAAGAAAATTTTGAGTTCAGGTTCTGCGGGTAATTTAAATAGATAACCGGCTTATCGGGATCGATTCGCTTCATCACCCCGCTCAAACCCCTGGAAACCTCACAAACCGACGGAATGATAAACGCGTCGAGGTTATCGAGGAAACCGTCGAGTTTGAGTTCCAGCGTGCTTCGACCGAC
>DAOVJF010000498.1 GCA_030673355.1 Planctomycetota bacterium
GGCGTGAATAAAGACAAGCTCGTCGGGAAGGCTTGGATATTTATCGGTCTTTAGCTGCGGGTACATTCCCTCGACGAGTCTTTCAGCACCGACAATAACCTTCCAGATTCTCTTGACGACATCCACAAGAAGATCGAGCGTGCGGTCTTCGGGTTTAATCACTTTCTCCCAGTCCCACTGGTCTACATAGGCACTGTGATCGTGATCGAGGAAATAGTCCTTACGCACCGCACGCATGTCGGTGTACAGACCCTCTCCGACTTCACAGCCGAATTGCGCGAGCGCCCATCTCTTCCATTTTGTGGCTGCCTGCACGACCTGCGCGTTGATAGGGTTTTTCTCGTAATCGTTCTTGATATAGAAATCGATCGGAGTACGCGATCCGTCGCGGTCGAGGTAATCGTTCATACCGCTGTCACGGTCAACGATCAGCGGACATTCGACACGGAACAGGTTGAGTTCTTCACACAACCCGTTTTCGATATGGTCTTTGATCGCCGTGATGGCAATCTGGGTTTCTTTGGGATTCAGAAGAGGCGTGTAATCATCCGGCAGGATATGTATCAGCTCATCATAATTCCCGATGCCTGGTCCGGCCAGGTCTGCAACTTTGTCAGACATAGTGTTTAATCACCCTTTTTTTGATATCGAATTCCAGAGAAACGGAAAATAACATCAAACATCGGAAAATACAAGGGAAATATGCATAGTAACGGAAATAAATCAAGGCTGGAATTAAGCTGAATCTCTCGATTACCTTTGACCTTCCCGCCGGCATTAAATACAATTTAATCTATCACGGAATGGAGGGATATCATGAAACTAAAATTTCTAGTCATTGCTGTAGGATTGGTAATAGCGCTGCTGGTACTTGCCTCGTGCGGAGGGGGTGGGGAGCAGGATGATCCGTTCCTGCAACCCGATGAACAACCGGCACCTGCCGGGGAACCGGATGATGGTGATGTGGAAACGGCATCCGGAGGCGCGGATGGTTCGGTAACAGTAGAAATCGCACTCCCGCCCGGTGTCAGTGTCGATCCGGTTGATTTTGCGATCGACGGCCACTACGCGTATTTCACAGACTCGACATACGGTTTGGTGATTATCGATATCGCCGATACATCCAGACTGAACCTGGTTGCGTGGGATGAAACCGGCGAAGCCGTGCCAGGCGAGCTTGTCGTTTCGGGGGGTTATGCCTATATCGGAGCCGGCAAATTGATAATTATCGATGTCGACCCGCTGGAAAGCGCGTCACTGGCCGGCGAACTTGATACAGGCGGGGATATTGGAAAATTTGTATTGTCGGGGAACCTTCTTTACACAGCCAGCGAGTCTGAAGGCATGCACATAATCGATGTCGGCGATCCGGGGGCACCGGCTCTGGTAAATTCTATCGGCGGCAGTTTCAGTGGTATAGATTACGCGGATGGATACGCGTACATGGCGTCGGATGCTGAAGGATTAACGATTATCAGCGTAGATCCGCCGGAGGATGCTGGAATTGTCAATATAGTGGGGACCACGGAGGATTCTTCCTCGAGTGATGTTAAAATCCTTGGTGGATTTGCCTACATTGCGACCGCCGATACAGGTCTTGAGGTAATAAATGTATCGCCTCCCGAGAATGCGGAAGTGGTCCATTCCGTTGCCACAATGGGTAACCGTGCCGATAAGCTGATCCTCTTTGAGGGTTACGCGTACGTGTACGCGGCTGATAATACGGTTGATGTTATCGATATTGGTGATCCGGCAGAGGCTGGTATATCTTCCTCGTATCCGGATTATGCCGGTAACAGGAGAATTGCCACCCTGGGCGATCTGATGTTTGTGCTGGAATACGAGGATGGCCTGAAAATTACAGCCCTGGCGAGTGAGTGAATCCACCGGGACTTTCAGTTTTCGATTAAACCTGCAGCGGTGGTGTGTTCGGGTCGGTAAAGCCCGCTCCATCTCATGCGTTTGAAAGAATTTATTCCCAGGTTTCGAGTCAGTATCAACTTAAAAAATTAATCCCCCGATTTACCGGGGGATTTTTAAAACTGAGTCGAGTTTTTTTTCAAATCCGGCTATGGATAATCTCTGAATACGCTGACATATGTCATCGTGCCCAGTTTTGAGAGAACATGCAGTTCAATCGGATCGTCGGCAGCGTCCATCGAGTAAGCTTCGCCGAAGTATGGTTCCGAGAGCCAGATATCATTAACCACATTTGGATCCGGGGACGTGTCGAGATCGAACACCCATATCCGCCATTCAAGTAAACCTGTCTTGCACAGGGCGGCCACATAATTTCTCGGTTCACCAATCGTTTTTGTCGCTACAACCTCAATGTCGGCGATCCCGGTCACTTCAGCAGGCCAGATGTCGGGCATAATTGTTGAGATCGACCACGACCCGTCAAATTCACCGAGTGAGAAATTACAGTCAACCACTTCGATTTCCTGGTTGGAGTCGAGAATATAAAATCGATCCAGCCCGGGTGAATCATCAACCGCGAGCC
>DAOVJF010000329.1 GCA_030673355.1 Planctomycetota bacterium
TTACGGCAAGCGGATACAATCAGGGTACATCGATCGTATCGACCGGAGTCGCGAATCTCGAATTTAATTTTTTCAAAGACGATGGTACTTTTACCGACAGGCTTGACCAGATCCAGAAGGTTCAAATGGTCCTGAGTTTAAACACCGGCGGGACAACCGTTCAAAGAGAATATGAGGCTTCATTGAGAAACCGGAACCTGGGAGTACGCACGCCGCCAGGGGATTTTGACGAACTGGAAACCCTGTTGTTTAAGAAATAATGTATTTATCTGATAGCGAAAAAAAAGTATGAAGTTTGAGAGTTTAAATATTGAGCCGATAAAATTACCTGAGCCGCGGAATCAGACAGGATATACGCTGCTTGAAATCCTCGGCGTAACCGTGCTGGCGGTCATAGTGATAATGATGGCCCAGGGCATGATAAGCAACTACAGGCGTTACACGGTTGAGGAAATAGCGGTTCAGAGACTTAAGGAGATCGCCAGGCTCGAGCATGCGTTCAGGTATTCAAACGATCCGACGGTTAATCCTGAAAGAACATACGGGACCTATTTCGATCTGCAAAACGCGGGATATATACCCGAGATTTACGCCCAGTCGGATGAACGGCGTCACACGATCGACGCTTATATTCCGAACTATCGGTTGGAATTCATGTTAAACTCTGAAGAGCCCGACGCTGAACCGGATGAGTACCAGTTCCTTGTGGTGGCTATTCCACTCTATAACACGTTGGGCCTGAAGACATTTTACGTTCAGGAAGACGGCGAGGTTTACTTTCCGGACAGGCTTATCTTCCTGCAACCCCGTTAAGTACGGAGGACATGTATTAATGTTAGGCATGAAACGAAATCGCGATCAACATGGATTCACCCTGATGGAGGTGCTGATCGTTGCCACCATAATCGGTATCCTGCTCTCCGTTGGAACGGTCCAGTACCTTGAAGTCAAGCGTCGTGCGAAAGAAAAACTTGCCATTCAAAAATTGTCGCAGTTAGCGATATATGAAACATTTTATTTCCGTACTTACGGTTCCTATGGTGACTGGGACGAACTTCGGATGGAAGGCTACATCAACTGGGATTACATAGAACAGAGTGATAATCTTACCCACTACGACCGGCCGGTGTACATACCGGAATACACTATAGAATTTGAGTTAGACCTTGAAGAAGGGGGATTCAGAATTACAGCCAAACCGGTATTGGACCAGGCGCACTTATGGTACCCGCGGTGGGTGATACTCGGCGGCATAGACGATCTGAGAAGCATATATGTCGAGCGGGACGGTGTGGTGAGGTGGCTGGAGACCGATCGGGCGGTATACTAGTACGCTGTTATGAAAACTGTCATGCATGAGATAGAACAACAGAAGGGCTGGACTTTAATCGAGATCCTCTCCGTTTGTATAATGATGGTGCTCATCCTGTCATTCGCCCTTCCGTCATACATGCAGGCAAGAAAAGTCGCTTACGAGGGCAACGCAATTACGAGGCTTCACAGGATATCACATGCCGAGAACCGGCACTTTAACGAGTTCGGCAGGTTCGGGAACTTCGATGAACTGGTCGAACAATCCTACCTGCCAGGGGGATATTCAACGCATTTTGCATTTACCAGGGACATCATGACGGAATCGAGCATAGTGCCTTTCGTGGATCGATATTCGCTGGTCTTTTATGTGCCGGATAGCGCGAACTCGCTGTACTACAAGATAGACGCGATTCCAGTGGGATATAACAGGATGGGTCTGAGGACGTTTAATATCAACCTGTTCATTACCGGACAGCTTAATCCGGACCATATACTTCAAAACCCGCCGGTACGGGAAGGCCTGGACACGGAGGGTGCGATTGTGGTTAATCGTTAACCTGTTATGATTAACGGTAATTCTGGAGAGAACTTTGGAACAGCCTATGAGAGAGTCTCCTGAAAATAGAAAACCCGATAAGCCCCGCAAACGCTGTAAGGCTACGGGTTACACGATGGTAGAGATCATGCTCGCAGTCGGGTTAATTACGATAATAGCGGTGATGGCGATCCCGAATCTCCAGCATGCCAGGCGTAACGCTCTTGAAACCGCGGCCATACAGGGTCTCAAGGAACTCTCGCAGGCCGAAGAACTTTATTACGACATCTACGGCTTCTATACCGACGGGCACGACCAGGTCCAGGACCTGAGATCAGTCGATGCGATCGATTCGAAAGCGTACCAGAGAATGAGTCTCAGGCGGGGAGTATTTATTAAAGGTTACTCGATAAATTTCATAAACACCGGAACTTTCCCGCAGAACTACTCGATAATCGCATGGCCGCTTGAACGCGGGATGGATCTCAAGACATTTATGATTATCAGCGACGGTATTGTCCGGGAGTACGATGATGTATGGAACCGTCCGGTTACGATTTACTGACAACCAAATATGAAAGTCAGGTTTCGGGATGAAAGAGATGAAGAAAATAATTTACAGGCTCCAGAGAGGATTCACGCTTCTTGAAGTCCTATGTGTGGTTGGGATTATCGCGATCCTGGTGGTAATGGCGATCCCTGCCACGCGAAAGGTCGAAAAAGCTGTCAAGGAGACAGGCTGCGTAAAAGGCTTGCGTGTGATCCAGGAAGCCATGGAGATGTACTATAGTGAGACGGGTTTTTACCCTGTCCACACGGAGGAGCCATCGAGGCTGTTCTTCCGTGAACTCGACCGTTACCTTCCAGATACCTACTACATCCGTCACGCCGAAAACCAGTTCATACCGGGTTACCGGCTGCTTGCGTACGGGATTCCACCGGAAGGCAAGGGCGGCGAAACGGGAACAGGCGGTTTCGGCGGATGGGGAGGAGCAACTGTAGTGGATAGATATGGAAGCCATATGTATGTACTTATGGCGATACCGATCGAGAGACATCTCGATCTGAGGACATTCTACCTGGATCCCGGCGGTGTAATAACCACCGATGAAGACAGGCGAACGCCTTATTAAATAATAAATGAATAGAAAATGAACGCGAATTAGCGGAGAAACGCTATGCAAGAAGATATGAATAATGATAAATACCTGGTCGATGAAAGCGGTGAACCTGACGAGACGGGGGAAGGACGGGGATTTACACTCCTGGAAACTCTCCTCGTGGTCTCGATCATCACGGTTATCGTGGCTATGGCCCTGCCCCAGTTGAGCGGGATGAAACGGTCGGCATACGAACTGGGCGCGATGAAGGCGCTCAACGCACTCGGGTCCGCCGAGCTTGCGTACCGGAACATACACCGGCATTTCACGTCCTTTGAAGGGCTCAGGTCGCGGGGATTTGTGAATGAACGGCTGCGGAAATTCGGGCCAACCGACCGTGAACGAATGGCGAAACATTACTCGATAAATTATTACGTCATGGATAGTTTCAAGGATTTCACGTACGGGTTCCAGTTTATCGCGTTCCCCGACAGGGGGAACTCGTACAACCTGCATACGTTCAGAATCCTTTCCGATGGAACGATCGAGCAGACGAGGGACGGGTTGAACTGGGTCCCGCGATAACAATGGTTAGCCCGGCGTTGTTGAAAGAATTAGTCAATTACAGGTGTGAATATGGAAGAAGAAAAAAGAAAACCGGAAGAGGCGAAAAAGAAAAAGGAATCGGGCTTTACGCTTGTTGAAGTACTCACCGTTGCGTTGATAATCGCGCTGATAGTCACTTTCGGTTTCGCATCGTTCAGGAAAGCGCGCCAGCGTGCGATCGAAACCCAGGGAATACACGCGATGAAAGCGCTCGCATCGGCGATGGAAGCGCACTACAACGACAATGGGTTTTATCCTCTTTCTTTTACGGACCTTCAGCCATCATACATTAATCCTTATTACGTGTTATCCGATTCACCGGTCAAGGAACGATCGATAGCCTTTATCCAGGGATTCACCTGCTTCTGGACCGTGAATCCGTTTAACCCGCAGAGGTATTCGATCAGGGCGAAGGGAATCTATCGTCATGACTGGAGAATAAGCGACTGGATAGAGTTAAGAATTACCGACCGCGGTGTCATTGAGGGCCGTCGTTACTCGGCCGGACGATCGGAATTCCGACCGTTATAGACGTAGAAATTTACAGGAATTGGAA
>DAOVJF010000379.1 GCA_030673355.1 Planctomycetota bacterium
CCGGGGTAGGCCCGGATGAATTCCGGAAAGTTGACGGGCTTGGGTTCCGCGATATAAAAGGCAGGGTAGTTATTACTTCACCAAGGCAGCCGATACATGATATCAATACTCTCCCGGACCCCGCCTACGATCTACTGATCGATCCCGATAATCCCCCGGGGCAAAATTCAGCGTTTCCTCTCTTATGCTCCTACGGATGCTATTTCCACTGCACTTTCTGCTGCGCCGACCATGGAAATTACCGGTACATTGAGCCGGGGAAAGTGGTCGACAGAATGGAGCGAGCCGGGAAACAGTACGGGGTCGACTATTTCGCCATACGCGACAGTTTCTGGCCTCCGACAATAAAATGGATGGAGGAATTCTGCGATATCCTCGAAAAGCGTGATCTCAATATCGAATTCCAGTTTCTTACACGTGTAAGGGTATTGGAAAAGCACCATCTCGAAAGGCTGAGTAAACTCGGGTGCCGTACGATCATGCTAGGGGTCGAGGCCGGGGACCCTGAAATACTTAAAGCGATAAAAAAGCAGATAACAATCAAGCAGGCTCGGAAATCATTTTCGATCCTCCACGATGTCGGAATTTACACTATCTCGTTTTTCATGGTCGGCAACCAGGGGGAGAACCTGGATACGGTCCGCACATCGATCAGGGTCGCGCATGAGCTTAACGCGTCGACGGCATACTTTTCACAACTCGCCCCTTTCCCCGGATCGGAAGTTTTCGATATGGTTAAGGAAAAAGACAGGGACTGGTGGAAGGTCGGTGCAGCAAGGCCATCGGTCTGCGATCTCACATCGGGTGAACTCGATCATCTCGCAACCGAGGCATTTCTCCGATTTCCGCTCAGGTGGCGATGGTTATGCCAGCATGTGCTTTTCGGGAATTTGTCGGGGCCATATCGAAAGGTCGCGTGGAAATTCTACCGTGTACATCTCAGGAAATATATTCTTGGGATCGCTGAGAGGATATGGTTTTTCCGTGGATTGATAAAATCAGTTAAGGCAATAGTCCGGAGGTAGTTAACCCAGATCTAATGTATCAACGGAGCGTGAGATCAATCATGGCATGCAGGCGAGATCGGCTATCACCGGAAGATGGTCGGAGACTGTCCGCGGCCCGACCCAGGCTGAAATTGCTTCAAATTCATCGCTGTGCCAGATGTAATCTATACGCATAACAGGGAACATTCTACGCATGCCAAGGATACTGGCAGGCCAGGTCACACCAAACCCCCAGCCCGCTTCACGCCATGTATCACGGAGCCCCGCATCGGTAAGAACCCGGTAATCGGACGATTGATCCGTGAGGTTAAAATCTCCCATCATCAGGACGGGGCCATCTTCAGGAAGCATCCCAATCAGGCTGGTGATTTCATTGAACCTTCTCCCCTTATACCGGAAGTGAGCGATGGAGAACGGGGGCGGCGGGTGCGCGCTGATTACGGTAACCGGCAATCCATCCACATCGATTACAGCTTTAGTATGATTGAGCAGCCCTTCTGTCAGCCGGAAAACGTCATGGCTCAGGATCGGGTACTTACTCAATATGCCCGTTCCCGCAATTCCACTGGGGAAGAGAACCTGGTAAGGGTAAAGTTCAGCTAATTGAGCTTCGATAGCGTTGATACAATCCTGGTTGACCTCTTGCAGCGCGATGATGTCGGCTTCGGAATCACGCAGCATTTCGATTTGCTTCTCACGGTTGCCAAGTGAATTTCCCAGCAAATTGATTGTCATCACCCTGAGGTGCGTACAGGTCGCAGTCGACCTCCATGTACAATCGTGCTTCTCTAAGCTGGGCAGGAATAATCCCCCAAAGAGGAAAATAAAAGCAATCGACGGGACAGCCCAGAGTGCGGCTCTTCGCCATTTACGCTTAACCAGCATCACAACGAAAATCAAAATAGCAGGCAGCAGTGCCAGGTGAAGAAAGTGGCAGAACATCTCGATAAACCACGGCCTTTGAGGAATAAGCATCAGCAGAAGAAAAAGAATTAACACCCAGGCGTATAGGTCCAAAGGGAGTTTCAGGTTCAATAATGCCCCTGCACGTTTAAGCAAGTTTTGTTGTTTTAATTCTGAATCGTTCATAGTAAAAATAGCTTGTGCTGTGTAACCTCATTATACAATGCTTAATCACTGTGGACATTCAAATCTCCATCATTTTGTTTGACGCGTCACATCTGATAAACTATACGTCAGGAAGATCGAACTTCTTTTTTTATTTATAGTCTGTAATCATTATGAGGTGAAAATATGTCAAATGTAGTAACCCTCCTGCCGGACCTCCGCGACAGGATGGAAGAAGCGCTTAAAGCGGGCGAAGAAGCCACCGAAGTTGAAATCCGGCTTGAGGAAATTGAAAATACCCAGATTGCTTTCCAGAAAGACTCCCTTGAAACTCTGGACAAGGGCGTTACAGCCGGGGGATGTGTGAGGGCGCTCGTGAACGGAAGCTGGGGATTTACTAGTTTCAATTCAGTCGAAAATCTCCCCGCCAGAGTTGAACAGGCTATTTCGATGGCGAAAGCGCTCGGTCCCGGCACGACGAAACTCAAGGAACAGGAACCGGGAATTGAGTCCCTCCCGATCGAGATCAAACGCGACCCAAGGGGAGTTCCGGTTACAGAAACTGTTGAGCTTATCCAGAAGTACAACGATATCGTGTTGAAAAGCGATGGCATTGTTTCAACGATCTCACGGTACATGCACTTCCATTACAAGCGTGCTTTCGCGAACAAGTCCGGGAGTTTTATCGAGCAGGAAAAGATGAGATCGACGGTCGTTCTTTCGGGGATGGCCCGGGATCCGGACGGCAGGATGCAGGAGGCGAGGGAATTCAAAAACAGCCTGGTTGACTACGACGAATTGTTCGGGATGGAAGAACTCGCCGAAACTGTCGCGAAAAGAGCGGTTGAAGTCGCTAATGCGCCGAATGTTAAAGCCGGAACTTATCCTGTGATTGTCGATCCGGAGCTGACAGGTGTATTTATCCACGAGGCGTTCGGGCATCTCTCCGAAGCTGATTTCGTATACGAAAATCCGGAATGGCAGAAAATATTAACACTTGGACGCATGATGGGCCGTCCGAATCTGAATGTTACCGACGGCGGTACGGTTCCGGATGAAGGCGGGACTATCAAATATGATGATGAGGGAACCGGAACCGGGCTTACATACCTTATAAGGGATGGAATTCTTGAAGCCCGCCTTCACTCCCGCGAAACGGCAGCGGCGCTTAATGAAAAAGTGACCGGCAACGCCCGTGCGATAAGTTACCGTCACGCGCCAATAGTCCGCATGACGAACACCGCGATTGAACCCGGTAACAGCACATTCGAGGATATGATCGCGGATATCGAGTACGGAATCTATGCGATCAGTTCCCATGGCGGCCAGACTCAGCTCGAGCAGTTTACATTTGGAGCCGACCAGGGATTCGAGATCGTAAACGGCAGGGTCGGGCAGAGACTCAGGAACGTCAGCATTTCGGGCAACCTGTTTAAAACGCTTGAAAATATCGACATGATTTCAAACGACCTGAAATGGTTATCCATA
>DAOVJF010000079.1 GCA_030673355.1 Planctomycetota bacterium
AGTTCGGGGCATTCTATTACCGGGGGATCGTAAGACTCCTTACCCTGCCAGTCATATACATCTATCTGCAACCAGGTCGTACCGCCCTGATCCGTCAGGCCATCTCCGAATTCCAGCACCTCAATTTTCCATGGCTCCGGTGAATTTGCGTTGGGTCCGAAATCGGTCATCGGATCATCGACGGGAGTTTCCTGGGGTTCCGCCCAGGATGCATCTACTGCATAACCGAGGACATATTCAAAGGCCGGGTATTTAATTGAGTACGTTCGCGTGACGGAGTCACCTGTTAATAATGCGTTACGGGTGTTCGACGGGTCATCCGAAATATGCCTGATGTATCCATTCAGAATCGAATCGGGCAGGGCCAGGGTCGCCAGGCTTCCCTGGTAATATTCCTGAATAGGAGTTGCCGGTGACCCGATCGTCCACGTGTTGTAAAGAGATGTGTAGCCTTCAGCATTCAGAAGCTCGCCATCACCGAAGCACTTCTCGGACATAGTCATACCGGACTCGGGGAAGGCAAGGCTGCCATCGAACATGATTATGCCGCGTACATCGAAGATAGTGTAATACGGATCCGCGTACGGGTGGGTAATCTTGATATCCACATCGATGTATCCCGGCTCCGGCCACGTGACATTGGTGATCTCAAAACAATCCGTGCAAGGGGAGACTTCTAAAAATTTCAGAATATTCAGGTGGAAAAAACCTTCCCGAAGCGGCACGATCTCGTACTCGACATTCCCAGGGTCGGTTACATCCATATAAACCAGATTATGAAAAAGAGGAAAATGACTGCCATCGTAATCGGAGACTTCCCTGCTATCAGTCAACTCAGGAGTCAACACCTGATCTCCCGGGTCAACTTCAGTATCCGGAGCGCTGGGATTGCCTTTACCCGAGCAACCTGTGATCATAAAAACAATAAAAGCTGTGTAAAGCAAAAAGCGCGTAGTAGATGCCATTTCCACACCTTGTGATTGAAGCCTGTTTACTGAGTAAATTATACCACATGAAATCAAGTGCTATATATGGATAAAGCAAAATTCGACAAGCACGCCAGGCAGTAAGGCGGGATATGCTTGTCACCACTACCCTGTTTAATATGTAGACAAGCGGTTCAATCAGCCCGGGATCTGCCTGCGGTACTCATACAGCCCCACCGCTGCGGATGTCGCTACATTAAAACTCTCGATCGGACCCGGCATCGGGATTGAAATCACCTCATCCGATTTTTCCAGCACCAGCCTCGATACCCCATCATGCTCCCCGCCGATGATCCATGCCATGCGCGCGGGAAATTCGGCCTGATTCAGCGACGTTTTCCCGGAGGTGTCCGCGGCGTAGCACCAGATGTCCGCACCCTTCAGTTTTTCAATTGTTCGTGTCAGGTTATTGACCTTAATGACCGGGACCTTGCCGGCGTTTCCCGCCGATGTTTTCTCGACAGTCGGGGTCACCCCGCATGCCCGCCGCTCGGGAATGATCACACCGTCCGCCCTGAATCCCGCGGCCATACGTAGAATATGGCCAAGATTACCCGGGTCCTGGATTCCATCGAGAATAACAACAAGGCACGCCTGCGGTGGAGGATTTTCATCAAGCCATTCTGAAAAATCGGTGTAAGGAAACGGTGAAACTTTCGCGATAATGCCCTGGTGATTCGCGCGGCCCATACGGCTGTCGAGGTAGGATCGCTCAACCCATTCGACGGTTATCCCGGATTCCGCGGCGCGTGTGGCGAGTGCTTCACGCGCCTGGGCGGCTTTGCCTTTGTCGGAGGTTTTAAGAATCCAGAGCCGGTGAGCACGATTCGCATCGAGCGCATCGGCTACCGCATGGGGTCCGTAAACGATATTTTCATTCGCCATTGACTTGTGAGAATTCCTTCCGTGAAATAACCGGACGATCAGCGGTTATAAATCGGGCAATTATTCCTTGTAGAAATTGACATGCTCGTCTGCAATGACCGACATATTGAATCTCGGGGATATTTTGCGGCTTAAAATATTGAAATCATTTTTGTATTTTTCAAAGTTAAGAAATACGTCATTGATTTTCCCGGCCAATGTTTCGTGGGTCACTAAAAACTCTTCATTCAGGATTTCAGCGGCCATGCCAACACTGGTCGAAAGAACCACATCGGCAAATAGTAAGCCTTCAGCTATCATGCGGCTAAAGCCCTCAGAATGAGAACAGATCACGACAAGGTGAGATTTCTTCATAAACCAGGGAATGTTATCAATGAAGCCCTCCAAAAAAACCCTCTTATCCAGGCCAAGGGCGTAAATGAGCGCCTTCAGATTATTTCTTTCAAACCCTTCCCCAAATATTTTCAACCTGTAATCAAAAGGCAATTTGTGGACAGCTTTGATTAAAATATCAAACCCCTTCAAAGGCTCCAGGCGTCCGGCAGCGATAATGGTAAATTTACCTTCCTTGTCAACCGGCTCAATGTTGATGGGATTGATGCCATTATAGATCACCCTGATGTTCTGATTATCCCTACGCTTAACTGAAGACGCGACCACCTTTGATACTGCTGTGACCTTTCTGATCTTGTTAAAAATTGGTCCGGGACGCGGGTTATGTTTTGTCGCTACATGATTAAGCCGGGAAAATTTACTAATCTGGAAAATTATCTCCGAGGCTTTCGCGGCGTGAGTGTGAATGACATCGGGTTGAATCCTTTCGACGAGCCTTTCGATTTCTATATGGAGTAACGGGTTGTGCCTGGCCCCAAATGATTTCAATGTCTCGACTTGCACGGATTGACGGAACCGGCCCTTGAACTTACAGTTCCTCATCACCAGCGCGGTGACTTCATGGGATTCCGAAAGCACATTTGAGAGCTCGACGAAGACCTGCTCCGCTCCCCCCCATTCATCAGAAGCCATGAACTGTAAAATTTTCATCTCTAATAGTTAAATAATCAAAGAGATTATCCACTAAAAAACCAGGTTTGAAAACCCTACAGGGTTTCCCAATGGAATATTTTATTCAAAATCAGGTGATATTCAGGATTTTTTCTGAAATTTCGGGAAATAAGTAATAATTGCGAGAGCAAAAAAAGTTCAGAAATCCTGCCGGGCCTGATATTATATCGGTCTTGTCCGTCTCTTGCCATATGTAATCAACTATGTTAAAATTCTCTGCTGGCCCTTGAGGGTTGTTTTAATGTGCCCTTCGGGGCTGGATGGTGATTAATTATGAAACGCACATGGCAGCCGAAAAAACGTAAACGAGCCAGGAAACATGGCTTTCGTCACAGGATGAGTTCACCCGGTGGCCGAAAGGTTATCAGCCGACGCCGTGCCAGGGGTAGAAAACGCCTGACGGTACAGGTTAGAAGCAAGTAAATAAGCTGTCAAGAGACCGGCCTCGATCCCGTGTACAATGAGCGCGGGTTTTTTCATGTCGTTAAGAAGGAAATAGCATAAGGACCAGGAAGCGTCCCGGACATTTCTAAGGTATTATTATCGTGAGCGATGCCAGCCAAGGAATCAAAAGCCGGAAACCGTCTGCCCGCCCGATTTACGCGGAAAGGGGAATTTGACCGTGTATTCAGAAACGGAAAGCGATTCCGAAAATCTTTCCTCCAGATCGTGATTTGCCATGCCGGGAGTAGAAACAAAGGACGAATCGGATTTGTGATTACCGCCAAACTGGTGAGGAAAGCTACGAAGCGTAACAGGATACGCAGGATTCTGAAGGAGGCGGTCAGGCATTGGTGGAAGTATATTCAACCCGGTACCGATATCGTATTCAGGGTGCTTGAATATCCAGAATTCAACCATGCATGGTATGCTGAGACAGTATTTCTGCAACTGCTGATTGAATCGGGACGTCTGATCGATGAGGGAAAATTAAAAGCCCGGGAACGCATCAATTGCATGCCGGCCGAATATGGCGGGGTAATGGATAGCGGTTAAAGGAAATGAATTCATTTCTAGGGAAAATTGCTTCGAGTCTCGTCAGGGGTTACCAGGTATTCATCAGTCCCCTGACGCCGCCATCGTGCAGGTTTTACCCTGTCTGCAGCGAGTATTCAAGGATTACATTTTTACGGCATGGTTTTATCAAAGGCATCTGGCTTACGGTCTGGAGAATTCTCAGGTGTAATCCATTCAATCCGGGCGGATGGGATCCTGTGCCCCCGATTAGAGGGGAAACAGAGGACGACGAGTCATTTTATGTCGAGAAGCATGATGAAAGTAAAAGCGAACTCAATCCGGATCAATCAAATGAATGAAAAAAATAAGAATTGCTATAAGGCGGCATAGACATGACCCGTTTCATGCGTTATTATTTTAATACTGCTTGTGAGGCGAGCCAGTTCGGGTACTGAAAAGAGATTTCAAGTAAACTTGCACTTACCGCCTATAGCGGTATGTGTGTCGTGCATGCGGTCAACAAGCCGCATGATGTTACTAACATTCGATCAGCGTATGGGCGGGTGCTGAAGGGTTTTACTAATGCTTGACTGGATTATCGACATTTTGTTATGGATTATGAGTATGACCAATAAGGTAACTCATTATTGGGCGTTCGACATAATCCTCCTCACAGTCCTTGTACGGGTAGTGCTTTATCCCCTGAACAGAAACATGAACAGGAGCATGAAGCAGATGCAGAAGCTTCAGCCTGTGATGAAGGAAATTCAGGAAAAGTTCAAGGACCAACCGGAAAAATCCCAGAAGGAGATGATGGCGTTATACAAGAAATACAAGGTTAATCCATTAGCCTCCTGTTTTCCGATGCTTTTACAGATGCCGATATTCATCGCATTATTCTGGGCGCTGAGGGACCCGAGGTACTTTCTCAGGCTGCCCGGATTCGAGCATGCTACGCTTTTCGGGATACACTTAACTATCCCACCGCTTGTTTCACACCCATATCCCGAAATTGCGTTGAAAGCGGGTGTGTTCGATCTCTTCAGTATCCTGCAACTTCCATTACTCGCTGACCGATTCCTCTATCTTTATACCCTGCCCCTTGTGGCGCTTTATATTGCGTCGACCATCATCCAATCGAAGATGATGTCCACCCAGTCACAGGCCCAGACTTCGGGACAGCCCAACATGATGTTATTCATGATGCCGATGTTCATTATTTTCGGATTCCTGTTCCCGACAGGCCTTCTCGTCTATTTTATTACTTCCAACGTACTCCAGATGGGACAGTACTGGCGGATCCAGCGAGAGATAGCACTTGAGGAGGGTATAACGGAGGAAATATCCCTGGAGGATAAACCGGCACCGGCATCCAACAAGATGGCCGTTTCCCAGGCGGGAACAGATTCCGGTAAGCCCAACAAAGGCAAATCTTCCAAGGGAAAGAAAAAAAAGAAATAGCTCAAACCCTGCCCAAGGGTAAAGGCTGAAAAGGATGGTGGGAAGTACTATGCTTTACTGTGACGCGGTTGCTAAAACCGAGGAAGAGGCGATCGATATTGCCTTGAGGAAGATGCGTCTGGATAAAAAAGATTCCATCGTCAGGAGCGTCGTTGAAGTACCGGGTGGAGTTAAGGTCCGGGTCGAGGCTGCCAGGAGTCGGGGACAGGAGGTCATCGAACTTCTGAATTATTTCTTTGAGAACCTTGGGGTGAAGACAGAACTCTTTTACATTGAGTCGTACGACAAAATACTTATTAATGTCACAGGCCCATACCTTGGATTGATAATCGGGAAAGGCGGATCGACGCTGGAAGCCCTTGAAACGATCATCAGCGCGATACATAATCGTGATCATGTCGGTTTCAAACCTGTAGTTATCAATCCTGGCGGGTACAGGGAGAACAAGAGGAAAGCGCTGAAAAGCCTTGTGAAACGAGCCTGCGAAACGGTTGCCGGGGGCGAGAAAGTCAGCCTTCCAACTATGAAACAACGCGACCGGAAGCAGGTCCACCAGATTATCAAGGATTTCCCGGGCTTCAGGTCGCGGTCATTCGGGGATGGTATCGACCGTCGGGTTTATATCTACAAGGTGTCCGATGATGATGGGGAAGTGAGCGCGGAAGCTGAACCAGGTGATTTTATCGCGGGCAATCAAACTCCGCTCGATACCGACGATATTTCAAGGGCGCAATTGACGCCTTAAGTCGCGGGAGTATTTTTTCTGCCCCTATAAAAGTTCGATGAATCCGCGGTGAAGCTGATCGCTGATTACCCTGGACAGCAGTGTCCGGTAGTGTCCATTGACAAGAAACAAAAGGCATGTTAGATTAAAAGTGATTAATTATAAAGAGGTGATGATCATGTTCAAACAAATCACGACACTTGTTTTAGCCATTATATTTATGCTTTTTTCCGGAAGCGGAAGGGCGGACAGTGTTTCAACATCGACTGGCCATGCGATCAGCTTCAATCTTCAATTAATAACAGCGGCAGCGAGTTTATATTTTTATGAAACCGGCACGGCCCCTGGTTCAGTTAATGATTTATACCAGGCTGGATGGGTTCCCGGGAATCTTATTAACCCCATGACCGGGAATCCTCTTGATTACAACGCCGTTGAATGCGGACCGGGCGATATTGTAATTACGCCTGTAAACTCAACATACTCGACTATAACCATTTTCGGGCCTGATGGAGAACTTTCTACTTTCGATCTTAACGAAGAATTTTGTTGGGTGCGGCCCAGTTATAATCTCCGGGGGGCTGATCTAATTATAGCTAATTATTCTAACCGTATTCAAACTGCTCTTATAAAGTATTGGGTGGATTACGATGATATTCCCTACTCCATTGAAGATATGCAACTGGCTGGCTTTTGGCCGTTTGATGGAACAGAGGTAAACCCATTAACCAATGAACCACTTGATTTTTTCAGTAGCGACGATGGTAATTTAGACTTCAGATTCGATCCCGATGAGGTCGTATGCACGATTCATTATGAAAATGGACGAATTGCCTGGGCATTGATTGATCGGGTACAATTCAGCCGGGCGTTTTGGGGGTATTAGGTTTAAGTATATGAGGAGTAATTTGAGATTCCCTTCGAATAGTCGAATTCATCCGGCTTTAACGCTCATAGTTACTTTAATTGGTATTTCGAGTTGCCAGGGAATGCTGTCGCCGGAGATGACGCCTGAGAGAACGGTAATAAATTTTCTGAAAGAAATCGGAAGGGGTAATTACGAATCCGCGGGCGAGTGGGTAGGCAGCGAATCCCGGGATGAAATTGAATCCTGGGCACGGCTCTTTTTCTTTCCCGATCATAACACTCCCCCGACAGCGGAGAATGAGGCAACGATCGACCAATTCATCGGGCTTTTTTACCGTGTAACTCTTATGGAGGAAAGTGAGGACAGGGCGAAAATCCACCTTGTTTTTGTAGCCACCGATGCGCTTGTAGGGTTCCCATCGGTGGCGGATAACCCGTTGGTACCAAACAGCGTGTCGTATACTGTAATTCTCAGGAAGGGTATTAACGGGGGTAACAGGACCGATGGGGAAACGAGTTCCGGCTGGGAGATTATCAGTCTTGAACCTGGAATGCAGTAAATCGGAAGATATCCAACTTCTACCTATTTGACCTTCCCGATGATTGAATATCGTGTTTTAACCGTTCAGCCTCTTCCCTGAGCCACCTTGGGGGATATTGGCTTAATGCCTGGTTTAACTCATTCAACGCACGAACCTCATCATTCACCATGTACCATGCTTTAGCAAGCTCAAAGTGAGCCCACCATGTGTTCCGGGAGTTTCGCACCCTGATCGCCTGCTCGAATACCGGTATCGATTCCCTGATCCTATCCCTGTTTGTCTGCAAATCCCGCCAGATAATTCCCTGGTAGACCAGGGCGGTATAATCTGTCGGCCTGAGGTCTACGGCTATATCTATATCGCCTTTCGCAGCAGGTTTACGTCCACGTCCCCAGTTGGCGCGCGCCCTCTCGATGTATATTTGCCAAACCTGGTCATGGTGCTCATATTCTGTGATCCAGTCATTCGAGACGCTGAAAGCAGACTGAAACGAATTGGTGTCGCTGAAATTATCGCCGTTATCATTCAACATTCCTGCATAAGCCCGAATGAACTTAACGTCGCCGGGAATAGCCTCAAAGGCGAGTTTGTAATGGTCGACCGCCCCGCCCGGATCGCCTGTCCTTTCGAGGATTGATGCGAAGCCATAGTTCCAGTACGCAATTCTGATATCCATCGGGGTAAGTATGCCCGCTATTATGATAATGACCAGGATAAAAAAAAGGCCTTTAAGTGTCTTCATTGGCAAACCTCACTTACAACATTCAATATAAAACATGCCGCGTTATTGTGGAAGGGCGTAGATAACCGCAAATCCAAGCTGAGTTGCCATCATGAGCAAGTACATATGCTTCCAAGACGGGTGATTCCCTTCGAGCGCCAGGGAATCGGGGTCCCTGACAATCAACCATGCAGTGTAAACCCCCCAGATTGCCAGAATAGACAACCACATGACCTGGGGTTTCAAATGCTCGGGCCCGGCGAGAATAGCGATAACAGGCAGGACGAGATATGGAAGGACCAGGAACGGGGCTATAATCCATGCCGCTTTATTAAACCCGTATCTTACGACAACTGTAAACGCGCCCCCTTCCTTATCCCCCTTGACATCCGCGAAATCTTTCGTGCTCGCGGCACCGACAACATACAGGAAAATCAGCGTTCCGATAAGCCAAGGGGTTGGATTCAACCAGTTGTCGGGACGAACCGCCACCCATCCTCCGACGATCATTAAAAATCCCCGAGGAACCGCCATCGCGATATTGGCCAATATCCCGTTGTTCTTAAACCTGATTGGCGGAGCGGAATATCCCCATGTGAATACCGCGCTTATTAACACTACGATAAGATAAGGAACATTTACGAAAAGGCTGAGAATTACGCAAATACCATACAGAATCCACGCGAAATTCATCGCCTGTGGGACTGTCATTCGCCCCGATGGAAGCGGTCTTTCGGGTTTGTTAATCGCATCGATTTCCAGATCATAGTACTGATTGATTGCATTTGATGCTGCGTTCAGTAATGACCCGATCACGCCGGCAAGGAGCCCTTTCCAAATTAAAGAGTAGCTTCCCAGATCACCGCATGCGATCAGTGCGCCCGCCAGGATTCCGAAAAACGGTGCCAGGAGTGTGAACGGACGGGCAAGGTCTTTATAGTCCTTAAAGTCCG
>DAOVJF010000551.1 GCA_030673355.1 Planctomycetota bacterium
AAATCCCGTAGCGCAGGACGCCGGCCTGCTGTACCGCGGACGGCCCGTCCGCGAAGTCCACGAATGTATCAGAGCCCCGAATGTCAATGAGGGGTTTTACTACTTTTTCAACAGCCCCGTCAGTGAGCGGTCTGCCAACGTCCGTACATTCTCATCCCCCCCCAGAAAAATCCCCCTTTTTTCTATGTCTACTCTTGACAAATTACCAACTTTGTGCTATATTTAATCTTGGAGGTAATATATCCACCACTGCGGGGAGCAACCTTCATCGGATCCCGGCGCTTGGATTAACCAGCTCGTTGAAGCTGAGCGCAGTTAACCGGCTCGACATCCGCCGAAGCTTCGAATGGAATGAGAAGCGAAGGTGGATCGATGCCGGGGGCAGTGTCACGATCCTTCGTGGATCGTTCCAGCTTCAATGGAAATCCCTTAAGGTTGGTTTGATTCTTTAACCGCTCTGAACGTTTTTAAATAATACCAGGCTATTAAGTAAAGACACACAAAACCGGGCCAGTAGGTTCTCAGCCCGAACTGAAATCCCATTGCAAATTTCAAAATGAGAAATAACGCTACCGCCACAATCGTTATCACTGCTGCAATAAAATGCGGGGATTTTAACATTCCGGGTGTATCCAGCCTACAGGATCATGTCACTGAAAATTGTATTTGAAACAAAATAAGCCCTGTCGGTGAGCCGGATGGTGTCGTCGTCGACTTCAAGATATCCCTGCTCCTTGTATTTTATCAGGGCTTCCCCGACGAGGTCGGTAATTTTTATGCCGAACCGGTTCTCGATTCCACTTTGCTTGATCCCTCCCGATAATCTCAAGCCCATCACAAGCGCTTCAGCCGCGGCCCGATCCGTCGAAAGGTTCTCCACAAACTGGATTGTATTTTTCTTTTCCTGTTGCGCGTTCATGTACCTGTCGACGTCTTTGATCCGCCTGTACCGCGCACCATTGATGTAACTGGTCGCACCCGGCCCGAAACCGACGTATTCCCTGCCGGACCAGTAAGATATATTATGGCGGCAATGAAATCCCGGCTTTGCGAAATTGCTTATCTCATATTGCTCGAATCCGGCGTCCGTAAATTTCTGACGGGCAAAATCGTACACCTCCGCCTGTGAATCGCCATCCGGGGTTTCAAGCTCGCGTAACTGAGCATCCGAAAGGCATCCCAGGCGACTGTCCGGTTCGATGGTCAGGCCGTACAGGCTGATATGTTCTGGATTGAATTCAAGGGTTTCATCCAGCGATTTTTCAAAAATTGAGGTGTTCTGTTTGGGTAAGCCATGAATTAAGTCGATGCTAATATTTTCACAGCCTAAGGCCCGGGCAGCCTTAAGGAATTCCCGAGCGTCGTCCGCGGTGTGAAGGCGTCCGATAGTGTCAAGTTCATGATCGTTGAATGACTGGACACCGACCGAAAAACGATTAACCCCATTTTCCAGAAGGACGGGAATCTTCGGCAGATCGTCCATGTGCGGGTTCACCTCAAAAGTGATCTCGGCTGCATCCGGAGCACAGTCATGGATTATATCCATGAGAATCCGGATATCTCCCTCGAAAAGAATTGACGGTGTGCCACCGCCCACATAAACCGTATCGACTGTGTAATTTGGATTAATTAAAAAGAAGCTCTTTGTTTCGCGGCATAAATTTTCGATATACCTGGTCTGGGTGGAATGACCGGCAGGTCGGGTAGGGAAGGCGCAGTAGAGACATCGCGCTCTGCAGAAAGGTACATGAAGGTAAAGAGCTATCGAACGGTCCGGTTTCCCATCCATAAAGTAATCCTTCCCTCTCCTGTCCATGGTTTAATTAAGGAATTGTGGCAAAAATGAGCGGGAAGGTCAAATATTTTGAAGGAAATGAGTTTTCAGTCCAATCCTGTTAAATAAAAATTGATTGGACAAATTTAGAATTGAGGGGGACACCTGCTTTTCGACGGGCGAAAAGAGGTGTCCCCGATCTCAGCGTGTCGACGGGCGAAAAGAGGTGTCCCCGATCTCAGCGTGTCGACGGGCGAAAAGAGGTGTCCC
>DAOVJF010000450.1 GCA_030673355.1 Planctomycetota bacterium
ATCATGCTGTCTACACCGGGCACCATGCTTAAACCCCAGCCCATGAGTTTCACTGCCTGGCCAAGGAGGCTCGAAATGATCGCGATAATGATACTGATGATCATATAGATCCCGAACGTGCGCCACCAGTATCCGTTGCTGATAGTAAAGGACCTCTTGAGACCATCGATAACCCCGGTGTTGTCGAGGACTATAGCGTGGGGGATGAATATGAATTTGATTGTGAGGAAAACCATGGCGGCAGACAGCAAGAAAAGCAATCCGAGTAATCCCACGAATACACCCGGGCTTGGGATTTCTTCCATCTGCCCGGCACCGATCGCATAAGCCGCAGCTGCGACAACCGCCAGCACCCCAAGGGATATCAGGAAATACAGGAGGTAAGCCTGTATGATTTTCCAGGCTTTTGGCATGATTGCATTGATACTTTGTTTCAGATCGACCACCCTTCCAAGAATTGTCTCACTAACAGCATAGACCATGGCAGCCTGAGCGATCGGTGCGAGGAAAAATAAAAAAATGCCCCCGAACAACATAAACCCTGACGCGGTAAGGTATTCGCGCGATGTAAATATATTCGCTAATTCAGTCCATATTGCCAGATCACCAGATTTCAACAATTCCTGGAATAATGACTGGACGTACTCGGTCGATGTCTGGGTGATCATCATCGGGATGCCGACTACGATGGCCAGAATGGTTACGAAAACCCAAGGCCTTCGACGGTAGACCCGGATGGTGCCGTCGAGGATGTCGCCGAGGTCCATGGGGCGGATATCGATAAGGCTGAGCGGAAGCCCGTTTTCATCATGTTCGATTGTCACGGCGGTAATTTAACATATATGTAGCTTATGGGAAAGTTCCATAGGGGTTTTGAGAAACATCGGAGCGGTAAAGTGTATGAAATAAAATCGTGCTATTATTCCCTGACCGCTGATTCAGAATTATGGACAATGAGACCGTACAATATCGATTACCATTGATCCAGGCGATAATTTACGCGTCGGGATATTTCGGCGTGATGCTGATCGGGTTTTCGGTAGGCCAGATTCCAATGCTTTATTACCTTCCCGTGGAGGGAGCACCGTTAATAGCCCCGATAACAATCCTGGGCGCCATTTTACTGGGTAACATCACGTTTGGCATGCTTAACGCTTTCGGGAGGGTTATCGACGGTGTTGTCGATCCATGGATCGGGAATATCTCAGATCATTTCAGATCGAGATTCGGGCGGCGAAAACCTTTCCTGGTAATTGGGGCGCCACTCATGGGGGTATTCCTTTTCCTGTTTACAATCCCCCCGTCCGCAGAGCCATCAATGGCGAACTTTTTTTACCTTGCAGTAATTTACCCCTTATTTTTCCTGTTCTTTACAATAGCGATAACACCATATCTCGCGATGCTCCCTGAAATTACGAAGACGTCGCCCGACCGGCTTCTAGTCACCACGCTGCAAGCGGGATTCCTGATATTGGGGACTTTCACCGGTGTTATTGTAATCCAGTTTATTCCCGGTACGCTTTCATTCCAGCAAGGCGCCCTGTTAATCGGGGCTATCGCAACAATACCATTCCTGCTTGTGGCCGCATTTGTAAAAATACCGGATGAGACGTCTCAGGAGGAAATCCCGGTTCGGCCATCCACATTCTCACAAATAAAATCAGCCCTTGCATTTGCCCCATTCAGAATTTACCTGATCTCGACAGTTGCATTCTGGTTCGGATTTAAAATGGTGGAGACATCGGCCAAGTACGTTTCAGTTCATCTTTTCAAGGACGAGGGGGTGTACATAATCATTCTCGGCACGGCTTTAGGGGTCGCGGCAGTTGCGGGAATTGGATCATACTGGCTTGGACGGACAATCGGAAAACGGAGATCGATGATAGTTATGTCGATACTGTTCGCAATACTTCTGCCTTTAGTGGGATTGATCGGGAAAGGCCCACTCGCGAATCCCATATTCGGTTATATTCTGTTTGGACTGCTCGGGCTGCCGCTATCATTACTGTTTGTAATTCCCAACAGCCTTCTAGCGGATATAATCGATCTCGACCGGGAGCAGACAGGTGAGCGGAGGGAGGGTCTGTATTTCGCGAGCCAGGCATTGCTGAACAAGATAGGGATAGGATTATCGAAAGCATTGCTTGCCACATTGTTGCCGATCGGGGCGATCGCCACCGAAGAGGGAACGCACGCGGTCGGGGAGATGGGAGTGCGGATGATAGGTCCGGTCGCGGCATTTTTTGTGATAATCGGATTGTTGATTTTCCTGAAATTCCCAGATATCGAGAAAAGGTAAAAGATTTCTGAAGCACGATAAAGCCTTGGATCACCCCCCCTGTAATCCCCCCTATGGGGGGATGGTTTATTACTTGGGGGATGGTTTATTACTTGGGGGATGGTTTATCAACTTCACCTTCGTATAAAAGAAATAACCAAGAGGAGTAATACTAAAATGACGAGGACAGTTGCGAGGAACCAAGTGGATTTCCAGAACGGGACAGTATCAGGGGGGATCTCGACATCGAAATGCACCGGACGGGTGAGGTCTTCAAAATCCTTTGCCTTTATATCTCCGGTGGGACTTTCTTTTCTGAGCATACCCTTTTTTCGGTAGAAAGCACGCCACTCGACATCATAGGTTGATCTTTTCTTCGGCTTGCTTAGTACGCCGTACGCCTCGTTTATTAACGACATTTCCTGGGTATGGTGGTTCTGGTTGTCCTGGTGGCGGTCGGGATGCACTTCGCGCGCACGATCGCGGTAGGCTTTTTTTATCTCGTTTTTAGTCGCCCCTGGATCGATATTCAGTATTTCGTAGTCGTCATGAAACATATGCATTCGAGATTTAATACTATTACCAGAAAATAACATTTATTTCAGGTGCGCCGACATTCCTGTCGGCATCCATTAATGAAGGCCGACAGGA
>DAOVJF010000587.1 GCA_030673355.1 Planctomycetota bacterium
ATTCTGAGGCAGGATACAATTACCTTTGGAACATGGGCAATATCACCGAGAGTGCTTTGAAGATGGTTATGAATCATCACGAACGCTATGACGGGCAGGGTTATCCGAGAGGTAACAAGGGTACCATGCTTACTGACTGGGACCAGATTCTTATCCTGGCAAATAAATACGATAACCTCACCTGGAACCGGAAAACCGGACTCCGGTCAGGTTTTCATGAGGCTTTGAGCTCAATTATCAAGGATGGTTCCAAGTATGTCAGGAAAGGGATTATCCGCACGGCTATTCAGACTTTCGGACATTACCCGCCGGGAAGCTGGGTTAAGTTAAACAACGGGGAAATCGGGCTTGTCGCAAGCGCGCATCCCGGCAGTCCATTGAAGCCTACTATCTCCATTATTTACGACATTGACGGCAAAAAACAATCCAGGCCAAGATTCGTTGACCTGGCTCACACGCAGAATGTATATATTCTGGGCCCGGCATCGGTCCAGATGAGTGCCTGACTACATGAACATATGAAAGATTGAATCTGACCCGTCCGGGGTCATATTTTTTTTACCCCTTGTGTTAAAATGAACCCCCTGGACCTTCTGGTTGATCCAAATGCTGGGGATTTCTATGATTAAACTTGGTATTAATATGGTCCCTGTTCTGTGCCTGCTGGTCATTTTAGGAGCCTGTGGTCCCGGACATGGTGATTCCGGTACAGATGAGCCGGAAGGCATCCGATATGAATTACCGGAAATGCATTCGGATAATACTCATCCCTTAAAGGACCGGTTTTTCCAGGAGGCTTTTCGCGACCTGGATGGCAGGATGGTTCAACTTTCGGTCCTTCAAGGGAAACCTCTTGTTATTTGTGTTTACTCAAGTTTCCTGACTGATGACGGCAGAAGGAGCCTTTTGGGACTCGAAGCACTCCTTGAGGATTTTCACGGCAGGTTTATTACAGCGTTTATCCCTGTCGAGGATCGGGATATTATTCAGCCTTCGATAAAACAGATTTCTGAAAATATGCTTTTCCTGTTCAGGGCAGGCGGTGATGGCACAAATTTATCTCTGGTCGGGAGGTACGGCAAATTTTTCTGGAACCACGACATTATCGCCGCCGATTTCCCTCTGGATAAACCTGAAACCCATTACACCAGCCCTTTCTATTGGATAATTGATGAAAATGGCGTTATAAGGGAAAAACTTATAGATTATTCAGATTCAAGAGGTGTCGGAATCGGCGAGGTCCGTGAAGTACTGAACGCTCTTATCGGACCTGGCCGCGGTGAACCGTCACCACAGGAATCGCAGGTCCGGGAGGAAATGCCATTGTCGACCGCCGGATCGGAAACAGGCCTGTCCACATCAAATGCCGGGGAGCATATTGAATGATTCGCCGTATCGGAAATAAATCCGGCAAAAGAATGATTATTCTTGGCCACGATGGTGCGAGTTTCAATTACCTTGATCCGATCCTCAAATCGGGAAAACTTCCCAACTACGAACGCTTTTTCAAATCAGGTGTTCGATCCAACTGTCTCTCGACAATCCCTCCGCTTACACCCCCGGCCTGGTCTACCATGCTGACAGGGGTGAATCCGGGTAAGCATGGGATATTCGATTTTTTGCAACCGGATTCATCGGGTGCGTTTCATGTGAGCGATGCCAGTACTCGAGTACGAAACACCTTTCTCGACCATGCAAG
>DAOVJF010000268.1 GCA_030673355.1 Planctomycetota bacterium
AACATGCTCATGCTGACACTCGGAACCGGTAACGCAGGCGGCCGGGTGCTGGATGGAAGGTTGTATCGAGGTTCACGCGGCATGGCGGGCGAGATCGGGCAGATGATTTACGAGCCTGGTGGTCCGGAGTGTCCGGGTGGGGCAAGAGGATGTTTCGAGCACTGGACCGGAAAAACGGGTCTGATGAATGACTACAAAGATCTTGCTGAAATAAACGAATTAATCGAACCCGAGATTATAAATGAACGGGCAGCGTCAGGAGAAAAAGCCGCGATCGAAGCCTGGCGAAATTACGGAGCACGTCTTGGGATTATGATTGCAACAACTGCCAACCTTCTTGATTTAGATATCGTGGTTCTGACCGGAGGGCTACTCGGCGCCTGGGATAATTTTATCGGTCCATTGAAAGAATCCATGAATGAGCATTTAATTACTCCGCATAAGGATGTACTCAGAGTTGAAAAATCCACGCTTGGCGGTAACGCGGGATTGCTTGGCGCGGCGTTTCTCGATAAAACTGTGTAATATGGTTTTGGATCAACGGTAAAAAGTACCTGGAGCGCTTAATAATATGGGATTCAAATTTTTGATCGCGGTTACCCTGGTTCTTTCGATCATGTTCCAGTGGGACGCCACCCGTCCGGCGGCATTCGCGGATTTCACCGACACGAAAAACGGGTATGCATTCAATTATCCTGTTTACTGGGGTGTGGCTGTCGACACCGACTCTATACTCTCTATCCAGGATGGAGCGATCGATTTAATCCGGCAGGAAGAACTTAGCGACTCTGATCGGGCATCCTACAAGGTTCTTGTCCATGTGGAGGGAGACCGGGATTACCAGTCGAATATCGCGGTACTTGTCAGTCCGCACAACTTAAACCTGACTCACGAATATCCCGACAGCGAATCCGCTGTCCAGGCAATTCTGGGTGAATTTGACAGGAATAAAGCGTCCGGGACCTATGCTCTCGAGGAGACCTACCTTGGGGAAAGCCATTGCTATGTTTACCGCAGGAGTGTTCCTGTAGATAGATTAGATGAGAATATCCGTATCACGTACTACCTGGCGGCAAGCACCACCCATGCTTTTTTTCTGGTGGAAACGGTCCATGAAAGCGCTCTAAGCGAAGTGGAGGTAAATGAGTTTAACCAGGTCATTCAATCGTTCCGTGTTATAGAGAATGAGTCAGGTTCAATAGATCCGGGACTCGACTGGGGCGCGTTCAAGCCGGGAGACGAAACTGCCGGTAATGAGGCGTATACGGAAATCGGACGTGTCCGGGTGGTTGAAGAGTTTTTAAATAACGACCTTGGATGGCCGGTGAGCGACGGTTCAAGCATGGAGAACGGGCAGTACATCCTGGACAGCCGTGAGGGTTTCCCGTTCACTGTAAGGAACACCGCGCTTGGCCAGATCGGTTTCGATTTCGAGTGTATGAGCGAGGTGACGTTCCTTGATGGCGATGATACCGCCGGGTACGGGCTTGTTTTCGGTTACCGCGATGATGATAACTACTTCGGATTCCTTATTACCAGGGCTGGCCAGGTTCTTGTTTTTGAGGAACGAAACGGGATAATTGAACAACTGATTCCGTGGACCGAATCGCGCCACATTGAAAGCGATACTCATGTTCTGAAAGTGGCCGGTGATTACCAGACACTTTCGGGACCGGAGCTGCTCCACCGTTACGCCATGTTTTTCTACATCGACGATAACCATATCGGCAATATACGGATTGAGCGGGTACTGGATATGTCCGGATGGTTCGGGGTATTTGTTTCGAGCGATTTAAATGTCGGTTTCGAATGGTTCGAGACCCGGAATTATATCGAGGATGCCGTCATGACACTTGACCGGTACGAGTGAAATAGTTGCTGTTAAGCCAATCAGTAAATTTTACCCCCCCTGCGTATCGTGGGGTTTTGGTTTTATATTTCTGGTAAAATACCTCTCCTATGTATCCACCGCTTCAGGCAGTGCTTTTCGACCTCGATGGAGTTCTCGTCCATTCTCCTCTCGATCTGCCCGCAATTAAAAAAGAGCTTTTCGGTGATGCGTCGATTTTTATTATCGAAGGCATTGAAGCCCTCCCGGAGCATGAGCGTGATGAGAAAAATGATATCCTCCGCCGGCGTGAACTGGAAGCCGCGGCGAAGGCCACACTGGACCCGGCGGTCCATGAATTGTTTGACTGGCTTGAATCTAAATCGCTGAAAAGGGGGATCATTACCCGGAACTCTCGTGAAGTGGTTGAGCTGATCGTAAAAAATCACGATGTTGATTTCGGCGCGATCGTAGCGAGGGAAGACGCCCCGCCGAAACCCGATCCGGGTGCGGTCCATGCGGTATGCGAGATACTGGGAGTCGAACCCGAAGCCTCGGTGATGGTGGGTGATTTCCATTTCGATATTGAAGCCGGGAAAAACGCGGGATGCCGTACGGTATTCCTTGAGACGGAGAAATTCAAGCATCTCGAACCTGTTGCGGACGCGCGAATCAAGTCACTTGGTCAATTAAAAGGGGTCCTGGGTAACTGGCTGGAGAACTGACCATATGTTTGATCCGAACGATTTTGAAAAATGGCGCAGGCCTGATTTCTACAAGGGTTACGTTCTCCTGTGGCTTCTACCCCTGATGGTTATCGCTGTGCTTAATTTTATAGTAGACCCATTCGACATTTACGGCGTTGATCTTGCCGAGCCGTTTGAACACAACTCATACGAGTTAAAGCTTAAACTTTTCAGGGAACTTCCGAACCCGCCTGAAATACTTGTGCTTGGAAGTTCGCGGCTGGATACTTTCGATCCGGAATTAATTGAGGAGATCACAGGAAAATCCTCTTACAATTTTGCGCTCGCCGCGGTTGAGCCGGGATCGATGTTTGCCGCTCTTAAAATTGTTGTTGAAGAATACGAGGTTGAGCTGGACACGGTCATAATCGGGATCGATCCAGGCATCTTCAACGAGAATTTCAGATTGAATACAATGGTGCAGATGGTCCCGGCATTCTCGAAATACATGAGGGATCACCCGTATTTAGACGCGATCGGCCTCAAAGCGACCTTCCTGTTCAGACCGGAACAGCTCAGATCGTCGCTAATGGTCCTTAGAAGGGAAGCCGGGTTCGTTGACATGCCCCTGTTCAGGGAATTCAGGGCGGACGGTATGGTCAATTATCCTGTCTGGGATGAAGAGATAGCCGATGGCACCCTCGATCTCGACACTTTTCTGGACTGGCAAATTCCGACATGGGTCGCTAAATACGGGATTAAAAATTTCGACGGGCCGTCGGAAGAGCGTCTGGATTACTGGTATGAGACCCTTGAAACCTGTTCGAGCCACGGAATTAATGTCATTATTTTCATGACCCCGAATCATCCCAGGCTGGCGGAGAAGATTACTGAATTCGGTGCCGATGCGGTTTATGATGAAATCAAAGCCATTATTAAAGAATCCGTTACACGGCACGATGGAATATTCTTTGATTTCAGTGATGTTGAAAGTTTCGGAGCCGATCCCGATCTCTTCTACGATGGTGTCCATATGCAAATGGAAAATATGGAACTTATGACCCGTGCGCTCTTTGCTTCCGAAACTTCTGAATTTACCGAGGGAGTCGTCAGATGACACGGTTCATCTGATATACTCCCCGAAAGTAAAATTACGGGGGAATTTGGGCTATAACACTGAATTGTTACTTGTACTGCCGATCTGAAAATGTCTGGATCCAACGAAAATCAAAAATGGAGGAAGCCTGAATTCTATAAGGGCTATTTGTATTTCACGATTTTTTCTCTCTTGATGATAATGATACTCAATATCCTGATAGATCCTTTCGATTTCTATGGCGTTGATATATTTGAGCCGTACGAGTTGAATTCATATTCAACCAAGCTGGCGTTGTTTCAGGCACTGGATACTCCTCCGGAAATCCTCATACTGGGAAGTTCGAGGGTGGAGAAGGTCGATCCGGCTCTTGTTCAAGAAATCACGGGAAAGCCGTGCTTTAACTGGGGGCTTACGGGAGCCGATACCGGATCGATGCTTGCCGCGTTGAAATTAGCGGTCGAGGAATTCGATGCACCGGTGGA
This sequence comes from Planctomycetota bacterium, assembly GCA_030673355.1. Classification (GTDB taxonomy): domain Bacteria; phylum JAJVIF01; class JAJVIF01; order JAPKYR01; family JAPKYR01; genus JAPKYR01. Next base: position 4,096 of record DAOVJF010000268.1, read on the forward strand.
TACAGTTATTCTTGGTGTCGATCCCAATGTTTTCTGCCCGTATTTCAACATGAATTCACAAGTTCTGCTTGCCCCGGCTTATTCGAAATATTTTCTCGATTACCCGGTATATACTGCTGTCAGCGGTAGCCTGAACAAGCTACTCTCCATGGAACAGTTTAAATCCTCGCTAATGGTGATCGGGAGAGATGCGGGATTCGATGACTCCCTGCCTTACCGGGACTACCTCGCGAACGGGGTGGTCATTTACCCGTACCGTGAGGCGATGGTCGCGAATGAAACGTTCAATCTCGATGATTTTCTTGACTGGCATATTCCGACCTGGGTTGAAACTTACGGGACCGCTGGTTTTACCGAGTTATCCGATGAACGCAAGGCCCGGTGGATTGAGATTATCGAGACATGTTCGATGCATGGAATAAAAATTATAGTGTACACGACCCCGAATCATCCGAGACTGTCGATGAAAATCGAGGAACTTGGCGCCGGTCCCGCGAATGACGCGGGAAGAGCGTTCCTTGAGGAGACGGTTATTGAAAATGGCGGGATTTTCAAGGATTTTACCGATATTGAGAGCTTCGGGGGGGATCCGGATAATTTTTATGACGGGATACATCTCCAGCGAAATAATATCGCGCTCATGACAAGAGCACTTTTAGAGAACGAATTCCAGGACCTGTCCGAGGAGGGTGGCTG
>DAOVJF010000091.1 GCA_030673355.1 Planctomycetota bacterium
ACTGTACCGACCTCTCTTGTTCCCAGAATATCACTGCTGCTGCCTGAGCATGCAGGAATCATGATCAGCACCAGGCCACATATAGCCAACAACATAACTGAGTTACGGATCATACGACCACCTCGCGCAATATGCGCAACGCATTATTATAAAAATAGATAAACCAAATTACTCACCAGCCCACTGGCTGGCGACCGCCATTTTAACACATGGTTATTAAAAATCAACTGATCGACCATTTTCAACTGCTTGGATTCTCCAGCTTTACTTATATTTTTTTGATTTATCAATTCCTTAAACCTGTAACATTAGTCACCGAAAGGCTACATAACGTTACCATAACTAACAAAACCTGTCAAGGCATTATTCTGGATTTTTGAAATTTAGGGCGAAAAAATCCAACCGCAAGATTGAGGCGGCACTGGTGGTGGTCGGCACTTTTTTTTCCCGACGATCGCATACTGTTAAAAGTGAACTCCGTGAAAACGGTATTGGAATTTGAGACAGCCTCCTGTGAAGTGGGAAGCAAGGGGAATTTGTTGTAGAATTGACGCGTTATGGCTGATAAGCCGACAATTTTATTCATCGCGATCGTTCCACCGTTTTACTCGCCGTCGGAGGTGAAAAATTACGGGCCGCTCCGCACGTTCGAACTGATTCCGCACAAACATTCGGTGTTGGCATTAGTCGCATGGCTGAGAGAACATGGCTGCGATGGTCGTTATGTCTGGATATTCCCCGATGATAAATCCGGTCCGCAGAAAATCGGGGTGGCCATAAAGGAATTCCAGCCCGACGCGATCGGTTTCAGCCTGGTTACAGAGGAAATGGTCAGCCATTACCCCGCGATCGAGGCAATCAAAAAAAAGCACCCGGACATCCCGGTGATTCTCGGTGGCCCGCATGCCACTGCTGTACCCGTTGAAACATTAAATACGTTCCCCCTGATTGATTATGCCTGTATAGGCGAGGGTGAAAGAACACTCACCGAATGGCTGACCCTGATTCATGAGGGTAAAAGCAAATCGGAATTGATAAATGTCGCAGGAATCGCGTTCAGGGGAGATTCAGGTGAAATTATTGTTACCCCTCCGAGGGAGATGTTCGAAGATATTAACATCCTTCCGGATCCCGCGTTCGATTTGATCGTGAATCCGGAATCCCCGGTCGGTATAAAATCCGCGTTTCCAATTGTCGGATCGTATGGATGCCGGTTCTTCTGCACATTCTGCGCCGCCGAACATGGGAAATATCGCTATATGGCAGCGGAGAGAATAGTCAATCAGATCCAGGAAGCCCGGGAGAAGTACGGCGTCGAATATTTCGCGATCCGCGACAGCCTCTGGCCTCCATCCGCCGATTGGCTGGATGAATTCTGCGACCTTATCGAAAGCCGTGGACTCGACATCAAGTTTCATTTTGAAACCCGTGCCGGGATTTTGAGTGTCGATCAATGGCGACGGCTAAAAAAAATCGGTGCGCAGGCGGTAGCGGTAGGAGTGGAATCCGGCGATGAGGAAATGCTGGTACGTATCAAGAAAGGCATCACGCTCGATATGATCAGGGAGACTTTCAGGCACCTGCACGAGGTCGGTTTACTCGGGGTCGCGTTTGTCATGTACGGAAACCAGGGCGAGACGCGTGAGTCGATACGGAAATCCGTCGAATTCATAATTGAAATCAACCCGGCGCTGCTTTCCCTCGCGACATTCCGTCCGCTGCCGGGCACCGAGGCGTTTGAATTTGTGAAGGAGGAGGATCGGGACTGGTGGATGAGGGGCCAGTACCCGTCGATCTGCGAACTAACGACAGATGAACTCCACCGGCTGAGGGGAGATACGCATATAAGATATCCCTTACGGTGGCGATACCTCCAGCAGAATGTTTTTGGCGGGAACCTGCCATCCGAATTCCGCGGTGTCTGCTGGCGATCGTACAAAGTGCACCTCAGAAAATATTTACTGGGGATAGGTGAAAGGTCGGGACTGCTTCGTCCGATAATTCACGGGATGAAGAGGCTCGTTGAGAAAAAGTGAACGGATACAACAGCGTCAAATTAAGTTACAGCAGTACTGTTAAACCAATTCCGTTTTCAGGCGCACCTGATCAATCAAACAAATAATTATTCCCCTGATATTGTTACAAATAACTCCCTGGTCCTCGGACGCGTATCGTTATCGATAAACACCACCTGCTGCCACGTCCCCAGCCTCGGACTCCCGTTCCTGACAGGTACCGTGATATCGGGCCCGATAACGCTCGCTCTTAAATGCGAGTGCCCGTTGTCATCATGCCAGGTTTCGTGATGAAAATATTCTCCCCATGCAGGACCCGGAGGTGTTGGTGGAATATGACGGTCGAAATATTCCTTTAAATCTCGCACGCAACCCGGCTCAAATTCGGTTGTTGTAAGAGCGCCGGTCGATCCCGGGCAGAAAACATGAGCTATCCCGGCCGATATCCCCGATCGTTTTATACATCCTGCAAGTTCTGATGTAATGTTAGAGACATCGGAATTTCCCCGTGTACTGACTGAGATTGTGTCTGTATGTACGGTCATGACTGATCCTCCCTGACCTGCTTTAATAAATCAATTGCCCGCCTGAGATGTGGAATTACAATTGAGCCCCCTATTATAAGGCTGACCGACATCGCCTCCCAGATTTCCTCATCGGAGAATCCCAGATCAATACATTGCCTGAGATGATATCGTACACAGTCATCGCATCTGAGAACCATCGAGCACGAAAGCCCGAGAAGCTCCTTGGTTTTTGCAGGCAGTGCGCCATCGCGATAGGTCTGCGAATCGAGCGAGAAAAATCTTTTTACCTCAAGCGGAGCCTCATCGAGTATTTTTTTATTCATGCGCTCCCTGAATTGTTCGAAGGATTCCTGATTGGCCATTGTTTAAATGTCTCCCTTGGAAAGGTGATAGAGAGATTAGCAGAAAAAAAATAAAATAACATTCGGGAAGGATTAACAGCCGTATGCCATGAGGACAGATATGGTCATGATTATTATTAAAATTGTGATGGGTGCCATTAAACAGAAATTCAATCTTGCAGGCAACGCGACATTAGGACTGTAAATCCCATCACCTTGTTTGAAATATGGCCCATGAGAAATAACGCTGTCCAGCTCTTTTTCAGCCGAAGCCCTGACAACATTTTTATTAACGCTTAACCCTTTAAGGTAAAGGGGTACATAGCAGGTATAGATATGGCTTTCGAGCGGATCACGTTGTTTATCACCTTCATCAAATTTTATGTCGATTCTTGCGCTTGATTCATACGGGTCTACCGATTTGACTACAACACCGGTATATTCTGCAGCCATCCTTTTGTCAACAAGCCTGGGATAAAATTCCTGAATGACATTTTCGACAATTCTTAAATGCCTTTTCTGTTCAGATTCAATTTTATCAACCGCTGTAAAAATATTAGTCAGGTTTCTCAACCACTTTCCTGCCATTGTTTCAGAAGAAAATCCTATCCCTGCTAAGTCCTTTAGTTCCTCCAAAGGTAAATATTCTGATCCCAGCAGACGTTCACATTCCTGAATAAATTTCGTTCTGTCCTCGTCAGAAACCAAGCCGGCCAGCCACCCGGCGTTGTCACTCCAATCCTTATCTTCGGAGGTTGAGCCAAAGGCCAGGATATTCAGGAAACGTCCAACCATCGGATAATCCATCTTTAAATCGAATGCGGCCAGCGTTTCATAAACTCCGGAATTATCATACTGGGGATTTAGAGTTAAGAACCACGTGTCAAGCCAGTGGTTATTCTCAATCACGAAAGGCACGTTGTGGTACCGCATCCAGATTAATCGTTGTTTATGGTTGCCAGAATCTATAATCAAAGGTTTTAAACTTCGATCGACAGGATAAATCCCCCAATTGCACTGCCATAGCAGATCATAAAGCGTCTCAGCATCAATACTTGAAGGTATTACCCAAACAGAAGGGGCCAGGCAGTCCGTAAAAAGATCGCATTCCCTGATCTTCGAATCGTCCTGACTAAATTTTAATAGAGAAGCAGAAAACTCATTTGTGATCCTGCCCAGGAGCTTTATACGTCTCTCCCTGTATTCATCGCCCAAGCCCTTAATTCCCCACACAGGAAGCCCAGGATCCACCCGATGGATGTATTCCTGTCCGATGATTCGGATAATTTCCTGCCCTTTAGGGTCTATCATGAAGTCAAACGACATTACTTTTCCCCGGAATGAGTTTATCATTATAAGACATTTCAAACATTATACAGTTGCTTAATAATTCAAAAATCGTTGAGCGCAAACCCGGACTGATCGACCCTGCCACATGTGGCAGGAGGGTTTGAAATCAAAATCCTGCTATAATTCCTGTAATCGCGATGATCTATTTCCTTCTGCCATCATACAATGAAGAATCCGCTCTTCCGCTCGTCCTCGAAACCATCTCCGGGCTCAAATTTCCCGGTGAAGACTGGCATGTTGTCGCGGTTGATGACGGGTCATCGGATGGCACACCGGGAGTGTTGAAAGAATGGGTTGAAAAGATCCCCATGACAATTCTTACCCATTCTCAAAATATGGGGCTTGGACGTGCGATACGCACAGGGTTTGAGCACCTTCTGGAAATAATCAAAACAGATGATGCTGTAATTGCACTCGATGCGGATAACACGCAGGATGCGAAAATCTCTTTAAAAATGCGGGTAAAGCAGCTTGCGAACGACCTGGATGTCGTTATCGCGAGCCGTTACCACACGGGGGAAGACGGTAGCGGAAAGGAAGTCGGGCTGGCGCTTCACCGGAAAATTCTCTCGCGCGGGGTGAGTTTCATTCTCGATTGGGCTTTCCATGTGAGTGGAGCGAAGGATTATTCATGCGGGTACAGGCTGTATTCAGGCCGGATTTTACATCGGGCAAGGGAAGTTTACGGCGTTAAACTGGTCGAAGAACAGAATTTTGTCTGCATGGCGGAAATCCTTTTGAAGCTGGATAATATTGGAGCGAAAATCGGGGAGGTATCGCTCGTGCTTCGCTACGATCTCAAGGGCAGCCCGAGCAAGATGAAGGTGGTTCGGACGGTGCTCAGGTATTTCAGGATGATCTGGAGATTTAAAGGGCTTGGTGAGTTGAAGAAATACAAGTATCCACGATAATATTTTGTTACAACATTAAATCTGATTAAGACCAAAATTATGCGAAAGATACTCCTGGCATCGATCATCCTCTGGTTGTCACTCCAGATAATTTCCTGCAACGAAGGGAAAAATCCGGTCGTCCCGCCTGATGACATTCAGAATTTCCGTCTTGGCGCCGCACGGTTCAACCCGGCACATGCGCCATTGGATGTTGTAAATATTTCCGCCACCCGATTACAGAACGGATCGCTCGAACTTCCCGGACGCGACATAACAATGACAGCGAGCTCAGGCCATATCAGTGCGGTAACGGATCACGGCGACGGAACCTACGACGCGGTCTGGACCGGCACTCCTGTGGGTGAAGTGGTAATTATCGCCACCGACAACGACAGCGACCCGCCGGTGCAGGCATCGATAATCATTGTCACTCTTGAATATCTCGATTCACTTTGGGATGTCCCGATCAAACTTGCCAGCCCGATCTCGACCGATGGCTGGGAAGCGTCACCGTTCCTGTACGCGGACGGAAATCATCTCGCGTTTTCGTACATTACCCTCGACTGGGTCGCACTCTCGGCCGGGATAAGTCAACCGATCGGTGAGGAGCGACCGGGGCAGTCAATTCCCCAGACACTCGATGTATATCTCGCGACCCGTCCTGAAGGCGATAATTCGGCATGGTGGACCGGATGGACGGTCGAGAACGCTCAAGTCAACCTGTTCCAGAGTCTTCCAATGCACATTTCGGCGCCGATGGTCACCTCCGACGGCCTTGCGGCGTTTCTTACGGTACAGGAATTTAACGGGATTAATTACGATCCAACAGTACTATTCATGACCGATCCTGATTTTCTAAACGCGCCGACACCGCTAGGTCCCCCGGTCGATCTGACAGGGCTTGGAGAGGATAATCCGTACTATGACGCGACGAACGGGTGGTTGTATTTCGACACGTACGATCTTGGCGACCCGTTGTCGAAACAGAACATATGGGCGGCACAGACACTTGGCGCGGGGCAGTTCAACGATCCCGTACCGCTGACCGATCTGAACACACCTGAAATCGAAACCCAGGCGTTTGTGGATGAAAATGGCGGGATGATTTATTTCGCGACCGATCGCGACCGGGATGAATATATTCTGGCGATCTGGAGGGCAAGTATTTCAGGGAGGATTACAGGAACTCCGGAAGAATTCGCGTCCGGTGTAATTCCACTGGGACGGCCGTCATTTTCATCGGATGGCCAGTGGTTCTGTTTTTCGTATGCAACGATCGATCCTGACGGGTCGGATGCCGACATAGCAATGTGCAGGCGTATTGAGTAAAATCTGAAACAGTAAAAAAATCACGGAGAAATCCCTATGGAGGCAGGGACAATGGACAAGGAACCTCTCGGGGGAGTGCAGCCACTATCTATCCGTGTCCATTTTCTGAGGAATCTTGCGAAGAAAGGTAATCCAGTACTTAAATGGGGAGCGAGGTACCTTCTGACAGATCCGGTTAGTCGGTTGAATGGGATTTATTATGAGGCGATAGTAATGATTGGTTTCACTGTCCTGACCTTGTTAACACTCTTGAGCGTCATGTACAGGCCAGAGACGTTTGAAATCCAAGTATATGATTACATTATAACCTATCGTAGTTATCTCATATTAATTTCAATTTTCTTTTTAATATTCTGGCTGGCTGCTTTGGTGAAAGGGATAATAACCTCTACTCGATTTGTTAATGCAATGCTAAATAACGTATCCCATGAGGAAACACCTGACTGGAGTGAAGCACATCCGGATGGGGTTTTTAATTCCATTATGACCCTTCAGATGTGTTCGGTAGGGATCCCTTATGGAATTTATGTATTAGTTACATTTATTATTACTTATTACTTCATGCAATTTCCTGTGGTTCAGGAGTATTTAGTTCAGCACTCAATATGGCGTTTTGGTGGTTCAGTCTCGTTAATAATGGAATTTGTATGCATCATGTTTTTAACTCTTGGGGCAACATTCACCGGCGCAAGATACTCATACCCCAAAGTATCTGTATGGAGGTTTATTGGATTGATGGTTGTAAATTTCCTGCTATATTTAATTATTTTCTTTTCCCTTTGTTTTTTTAATTTCAGCCAATCAGGCAGGGATACTGAGATTTGCCAATCCAACATGTTGACCTTTACTTTATTATGGGGAATTGGGGTTGTATACGTGCTATTTCTGCTTGCCCGGAATGAGGTCCGGTCGAAAATTAAAAAACTTCAGAAAAGCGACTAATCCTCTCACCAGTTCTTTTGACGTTCCGCCAGGGCCTTTTTATCTATAAGTTTATTTATCCTTGATTCATAGGACGAGTAAAGCTCGACAATATGGTGATTGTTCATCTCGGCAGCGATCGATCGTAAATCCCGTGCAGTGTTAAACGCCTCTTCAAGATTTCCATCCCGTATCAGTCTTTCAATGTTACTGTCAGAAGTCAGGTCGGAACCGGTTGGCGCGGAATTGATCGAACCATACATCTTCTTGCCTGATGCAAGCCTCTGGTTCGCCACGTTTTCATCGCGTTGTTTTGCCTGCCTGCCCCCGAATCGCTCTTTCAGCAAGTCCATTCCCCACCTGATCAGCCCGAGGCCGACGAAAATACAGGCCGCGATTATAATTGCCTGAAACAATAATCCAAGTGCATTCATAGTTTTGCCCCAAATATAACAGCATTACTCAATTATACGACGAAACAGGGATATTTTTAGTTGCAGGTGACTCCGGCTTTTTTTATATGGAGTGTTATCGACCTTTTTCATTCGAACCGGAAGGGTTATAATTCATATCCATAAAAAGTGACCTGACCTGTGTATGGAAAACCTCGCACGCATAGATAAAAAACGCCCGGACATTCTTCCGCTGCTCCTGCTCGCTTTATTCGGGATCGGGTTTTTCTTCCCCGTGCTGTTCATGGGACGCGCTCCCGCGATTAATGATCTCAGAAGTATCGAACCATGGCGGGGCGTGCGAATCCAGAACGGAGAAGGCACCGTTGAGTTCCGTCCGAGCGGGGAACCGGTTTATTCGTGGGACACATACGAGGGATTCGCCGACGACCTGAACCGACAGTTCATTCCATGGGGACTTTATTCGCAGGAGAGAATCAGGTCGGGCGGTTTACCGCTATGGAACCCGCATGTCGCCTCCGGGCAACCGCTTTATGCGAATCACCAGACCGGATTGACAAACCCGCTGATTTTTCTTTGCTATCTCCTTTTCCCGGGCTTATCGGCATTCACCGCAATTTTTCTATTCATATTCATACTCACCGGATGGGGGATGTACGCGTATCTCAGGATACTGGGGCTCGGACGCTGGCCGTCGCTCCTCGCCGCGACAACATACCAGTTCATGCTGGGATATATTCCCACACTCGATACTTTGGTTATTGAGAAGGCGTTATTCCCGTTCCTTTTATATTCGATAGAACGCCTTGTTCGTGCACCTGCCGGAAAAGGCGGGATATGGGCGGTATTATCCATATTGCTCTTCG
>DAOVJF010000386.1 GCA_030673355.1 Planctomycetota bacterium
CGGGGATGTACCGACGGGAACTTATACTGTAACTTTCGCCAGGTTTGGAATTCAACTGTACTCAGAGACAGTCGTTATAGATCAGGGCGGGCAGACGCATGTAGTCAATTTGCCCGCACTCCAGACCGGCTGGACAGATATTCATGGAAATATCCGGGATTTCATCGGACCGGTCAATGGCGCCGAGGTCTGGTTATTTTACGAAAATAAGGGAATTGCTTTTACTACTACAGATACTTCCGGTGATTTTACGTTCGACTTGTTACCGGATGGTGAAACCGAGGTTGTTGTAAGGGCTCGTAACCATGAATTGGAAGTTCTCGACAATGTCCGTATTGGTTTCGAGGGAATTCTAAGGCTGGATGTCGAGATTAATCCCATAACACCGTTGGTGGGCGGCACAATTCACGGACTTGTAATGACCCCGGAGGGAAACCCAATTGTGAACGCGTTCGTCGGTTTGTACCCGAATAATGTCGCACCAACTATCCTGGTAATCCCGACCTTTGAGGCAATAACTACGGATCAGGGTTTCAGGTTCACCGATGTACCGGCCGACACTTACCAGATCGTGGCGATATATTCGGAGTATTTACTTAATTCCGAGCTGGTGATAGTGGAAGGGGTAAATGAATACGAGGTCAATATCACGCTGGGGACCCAGAGATAGCCCTGCTCATACCAATTCCGTTAAACAATAATTTATTGGGCATATTTAGGATTGATAATCGTCGACAAGCACGTTCGACCCGGAGATTTTTCGAGGCTTGCGGGGTGGAGATGTCTCACTGAGCTTGTCAACGGCACCCGTTAACGGCACATGAAAAAGTCAACTGCAGGATGCAGTCGGCACTTGGTATCCGATAGCTGGAAGCTAACGGCACGTAGAGAAAATCCTTACTTTAAACCAGCTGTTCTAATTATCCTATTACAATCACCTGGTCGAGTGCGATATTTCTGTTCCCGTCGGGGAAAGCAATAAACGGATTCAGGTCGATCTCAGTGATCTCGGGAATTTCGGACGCGAGTTGGCCGAGCCTGAGGATATTATCAATCAACGCGTCGATGTCTACTGCGGGACGGCCTCTCGCGCCTTTCAGGATCGGCCATGCCGCTGAAGTGGTGATAAGCTCCCTCGCATCGACATCGGTCAGCGGCACCATCCTGAATTCCACAGCTTTAATGATTTCGATAAATATTCCTCCAATGCCGAACATCAGCATCGGCCCGTATTTTTTTAGATTTTTTAATCCGAGCACACATTCAACCCCGCCCTCTTTAGTCGAGATCATCGGTTGCACAAGAATACTCGCTTCATCAATCAGTTTATGTTTTTTCAGATTCGAAACGATCTTTTTATAAGCCAGAGTCAATTCATCGGGACCATCGATATCGAGTTCAACAACACCGATATCAGTCTTGTGATGCAATCCGATTTTGCTGGCTTTCAGTACGACCGGGTAGCCGAGTTCTCCGGCTGTATCTTTGGCGGCATCAAGATCCTCGACCCATCGGCTTGAAATAATCGGAAGCCCGTATATTTTAAGAAGATCATTACATTCCTTATCCGAAAGTGAATTCCTGCCATCGGTAATTACATTCTCGATGATCGTCCTTGCCGAGGTGGTATCGACCGCAAAATCGAGTTCACTCCCGACAGGTTTACCAAGCCATTCACTATAATGGGTGGCGAGGGCAAGCGCTTCAGCGGCATCCAGGGGCATTTCATACAACGGGACCTTATCGTTCCTTAGAATCGTCTCGGCTTCCTCACCCCGAAGTTTTCCCTTAGCAAGCCAGACGATCTGTATGGGTTTGACGCCTTTACTGGCGTACTCAACAATAAGTTTCGCGATTTCCATCGCGTCAATCATGACGACCGGAATAAAAAGAATAACGACCGCGTGAATGTTGTCATCGTTATAAACAACGTCCAGGGCGGCTCGATATTCGACTGGACCACCCGACGCGATAACATCGATCGGATTTTTCGCGCTGCATTCTTCGCGAAGACTTTGTTTAATTTTTGCCTGGTTCTCTTGTGATAATTCGGGGACGTTCAACCCATTACTGATCAGGCCATCGGTCATGAGGATCCCCGGACCACCGGCGTTGGTGATAACCGCCACATTTCTTCCCTTTGGAAGGGGCTGGTTAACAAGCAGGCTTCCAACCTTGAACAATGTCTCGACAGATTCAACCTGAATGACGCCATATTGTTCGAACAAAGCTGTATTCGCGGCATCTTGATCGGCCAGTGCTCCTGTATGACTGCTTGCCGCCGCGGCTCCCCTAGCGGTACGTCCGGCTTTCAACGCGATGAGCGGTTTGGACCTGCTGATTCTTCTGGCCAGGCGCCCGAACAAACGCGGGTCTCCCAGGTTCTCAAGATACATCAGAATTGCTTTTATGTTGGGATCATTTTCCCAGTAGGCGAGAAGATCATTACCGCCTATATCCGCCTTATTACCGATCGAGGCGAACTGCGCCATGCCAAGCGCTTCCCTCTCGGAGCGATCGACCAGGATTTCCCCAAGACCTCCGGACTGGCTCATAAATCCAACACTTCCGGGAAGCGGCGCATAGGCTGAGAATGTCGCGTTCATGGAGACATCGGGATTGGTGTTCATGCATCCGAAACAGTTCGGACCGATCATACGCATCCCGTAACCTTTCACAATGTCCAGAAGCCGATCCTCGAGTTCACTTCCAATCTCCCCGATTTCCTTGAACCCGGCGGTGATTACAATCAATCCCCTGACACCTTTAGCACCGCATCTCTCGACAACGGGAAAAACCGCGTCCCTGGGAACCATAATAATCGCAAGGTCGACGGGATCGGGAATTTCAGTTATAGAATGGTATGACTTAATCCCGTGAACGAACTCGTACTTTGGGTTCACAGGAAAAACCGGACCTTTGAAATTCCCCATGATGAGGTTCATGAACATCGCATGGTTGATGGTGCCTTCGTTATTGGAAGCCCCGATAACAGCGATCGAAGCTGGTCTGAAAATCGCGTCAAGTTCAGTCATTTTCATCCTCCGACAGAGTGAGGAAGTATACCATTGGATAGAGAAATAAAATTGCAACTCTATGGCTTGATGGTCTTCTTATTGTTATGCTTTTAAATAAGTAAGTATGGAGGACCTCATGATAATGAAATCACGTTTACCGATTATTTTAACCTTACTTATGCTATGTATACTTTCACTTGGCTGTTCAAAACCTGAATCGGGCATTATTTCAGGCCCGGGTGGTGGCTGGGCAATCAGTTGGGTGGGAACCGGAAATGATGTAAGTGCGGGAGTTTCAGTTGACTCTGACGGTAACGTTTTATTAACCGGGAATTTCTTCAGGAGAATAGATGTCGACCCTGGTCCCGGCAGAAATATTGAAGGTGGCTTTGGTCCCGATAGATGGCAATTCTTATTCAAGATTAATTCTAACGGTGAACTTATCTGGGGGAATACCTGGCTGGGAGACATATTACCTACTAAAAATTACGCGGCTGCAGGATA
>DAOVJF010000150.1 GCA_030673355.1 Planctomycetota bacterium
ATTTTGTCATACTTAAAAAAATTGAAATAGCAACGTTGACCAGCACTATTGATGACGTTAAAGATGAGATTACAGGAATTGAGAATAAGGTTAAAAAAGCAATTAACCGAGACCATGAAATAATATCAGATCTATTAATAATTGCGGCAATATATGGCTCAGATCATGACCATTCTATGGATGTAACGGAGAAGCTAAACGAACTTGTAAAAAACAATGAAATAAATGTGAAAGCAACTAATATTCTATTCGGAGATGATCCTCACAAATTAGTTAAGAAAAAAGTCTTTATAACGTATCGATATGGTGGTCAGAATCAATTTAAGGTATTTGATGAAAATGAAATGATTATATTGCCTTGAACCTCTCTTCTCTCTAGCCACACTCGTGTTTCAATTCTCTGAAAAGAGGTTAATATGTCTCTCACTGCAGGGACTAACCTCCATGCGGATCCCGGCGCCGGACTAAGTTAACGAAACACAAGGGAAAGGTGATAAAAAAAGGAAACACCTGAAAAATTGGAGAACCTACCTACCCGCGATAACCTCATCCAGTCTCGCCGAGACCGCTAGTCGCCTCAGCAACCTTGTCGTATCTTCCCTGTCGTTCCATTCCACATACACTGCCACGTCTCCCTGCAATGTGATCAGGTCCACAACATTAATTTCGTTTTCGGCAAGTAGTTTCGCGATGTGGGAGAGTATCCCCGGCTGGTCCTGGAATTTCGGCGATGAGATCGTTATTCGCGCCACCTGCTTCCGGAGCGACATCGATTTGAATATCGCTTCCGCCTGAAGTTGATCGTGGATTTTGTGGTAGGCGAGTTCGCATTTTTCTTCCGGCACGAAAATTCCCATGTAGCCGTGCGTCACCGCAAGGCCGTGGAACGAGATATCGGCTTCGGACAGGCTCGCAGCAAGGTGGCTCAATAATCCCGCGTCCTCGATCGCCTCTTCACCGACAACACTGATCAACGCGAGCGGGAACGGTGTGGAGCGAAGGGTCGCGCGAAGGAAACCCTCGATAAGCGTCCCGCCATCGGTTAATTCATCCGCCTTGAAATGCACCACCCGCGCGCGCATGTCGGGGGTTTTGTGTTCGAGAGAATGCGGATGAAGCACAAGCGCTCCACCACGCGCCATTGTATCGAGCTGGTCGGTGGAGATGACAGTAATTTTACCCGGGGATTCGATAGAGTTTGGATCGGCTACGAGGACGCCTTCGGTATCGGTAACAATAATTACCTCATCCGCGGCGAGAATTTTCCCGAGGAAGAATGCGGTGGTATCCGATCCCCCGCGTCCGAGCGTGATCAATTTGCCCATCGGATCGCGAGCGAGGAATCCGCATACTACCGGCGTGATCCCCTTTTCGAGCATTGGACGGATGTGATCGTTAATTCGCTTTCGGCTCTCCTTGTTGTGGAGCGTGATCCGACGGTCCTCGTTCACTTTCTCAATGCTGAGCGCCGACTCGCCTTCTTCGGACGCGAGTACCGGCCAGGCTTCATCGGTTGGAAGCACCGCGCGTGCCGGGCATCCCAGGGCCTCGAGACTTGCCGCGAACAGGGTGGCCGATGTCATCTCGCCGAACGCCGCCACCCGAACCGTGTCCCGTGGGGTTGGTTTCCCTTCTGTCACTTCATGCGCGAGTGAGATCAATCGGCTGGTTTCATCACCCATTGCGCTAACGACAACGACGACACTGTCTGAAGCGGTGATTTTCGCCACTTTCTGGGCGTTCAGGAGAAAACATTCGGAGTTACGAAGCGTTTTGCCTCCGAATTTGATTACAAGGGTCCTCGATGCGATCATGGATTCAGACATATCTCAATATATTTTACATGAAAGCTGGATGGATAGTAAGGGGAAGTTCATTTTTTGAATTTTCACAACCTCGCCAGGATTCCCCTGCGGTAGAGATTAATTTTTCCCCTCAAATAAAATAAAAACCGGAAGAAATCCATCGATGTCCTGATCACCTTCAGCTTGCTCGCTCCTTCCTCCCTCACCCGATGAGTCACACCGCATTCGACCATCGGGTGTCCAAGCGCGTTCAGTTTCAAAATAATTTCCGTCGGAGTCTGGAAACCGTTGGTCTCGATTCTCAGGTTCCGGATGACATCCCCCCCGATCAGTTTAAAGGCGCAGTTTGTGTCGCGATGCCCGATCCCGAACAGCACCCTTACAATTATGTTCAATCCCCGATCCGCGAATACCCGTATGAATGAATCCTTCTTTTTCATACGGTACCCGGCCACACAATCAATTTCACCAGTTTTCTTTCCATGGATTTTTAAAAGCAATCGCGGAAGGTCGCCCGGATGAAACTGCCCGTCCGAATCGATTGTCGCTACCCACTCCCCGCGCGAAGCGGCGATCGCGTCCGAGAGAGCGCGGCCGTATCCCTGGTTTCTCTCAAGGTGCGTTACGATCACAAGGTTGGGCATCTCCTCCTGAAGATTTAAGAGAATATCCGGGGTTCGATCTGAAGAACAATCGTTTGTGACAACTCTTTCCCCCCAGCGAGCTCCGTTTAGCGATCCTGAGATGGGAGCATTGCCGATCCCCGCGGCACTGAACGCATCCTGGCATTCGTTGACCGTCCGCTCTATGTTGTCCTCTTCGTTCCATGCCGGCATTGCGAAACTGACGAAAGGCATGGCCGCTTCGGCATCCGCTTTTGTCCGCCGCACAATCACAA
Source organism: Planctomycetota bacterium (assembly GCA_030673355.1). GTDB lineage: Bacteria > JAJVIF01 > JAJVIF01 > JAPKYR01 > JAPKYR01 > JAPKYR01. Next base: position 2,704 of record DAOVJF010000150.1, read on the forward strand.
GCGGATCGGGGTATGTTACAACGATCTCTGCCATTACATGAATAATACTTTTTTAACGCCAAAGAATCCAGATCATGTGGTAATGTTGTTAATGAATTATGGCTTTCAAATGCCCGAAATGCGAGGCTGAATTTTACGACAGGCTCAAGTACTGCCCGGAGTGCGGGTTCGATTTCACCTCGGGACAGAAACGCTGCCCGAAATGCCGCCAGCAGATTGCCATCGATTCGGAAATCTGCCCGGAATGCGGGCTCGACTTCGAGCAGTGGTCCTATTTCGTACCCCGATTAGTTGTATTTTCCATCGCTGGCCTGGTTTTAATTATCATCCTTGTCTTTCCTTTGATCTGGAAATCGGCGCCCGGTCTTCATGACAAGGGAATTATCCAGGATGGGCAGCTCATGACCGATGTGGCCGGGCAGTCGATGGTTCCGATGTTCATCCACTGGGGTACCGGGGAACGATATATCGCCAGGGCCGCCGAGAATGCCGGGTATGGTGTCGATACGGATTTTATGGACAACCTGATCCCGCTACCCCCCGAGGTGATATTCCATTATGATCTTTATCCGGGTGAGCGCGTCTGGATTATCCAGAGGAAGAAGGGCTCTTCCACCAACTGGGTCAGGATTGGCCGCTGGGGGGAATTAAAGCACGACAAGTATGGATGGGTTCACGCGACAAACATCCGTGCCGTGGAGTGAGACCGCGCAATCTCCTTTAAACACCAACAACCGCCTTTGCTTTTTGTATCGCTGTCTCAAGGTCCTCAATCAGGTCGTCGGTATCCTCACACCCGACCGATAACCTGACCAGGTTATCGGTGAGTCCCTGCATCTCCCTTAATTCTTTCGGTACCTTCGCGTGGGTCATGCTCGCGGGATGCTGAATAAGGCTGTCGACTGTCCCCAGGCTGACCGCGAGAATGAAAATTTCCGTGTTGTTCAAAAGTTCCTTCGCAGCTTCGTAACCGCCTTTTAATTCAAACGCGACCATCCCGGAAAATCCCTTCATCTGTCTCTTCGCTGTTTCATGACCAGGATCGTTCGGAAGCCCGGGATACATGACTTTATCGATATCCGGATGTTTCTCAAGGAATTCAGCGACCGCCAGACCATTCGCGTTGTGACGTTCCATTCTCATGGAGAGGGTTTTCAAGCCCCTGAGATAGAGGAATGAATCAAACGGGCTGCTGACCGGACCGGTACCGGTCCGATAATTTCGCACGACTTCTGTATCCTCTGTTTTGCCAATTACACAACCGCCGATCACATCACCATGCCCGTTCAGATATTTTGTCGCGGAATGTATGACCATATCGGCGCCGAGAGTTAGCGGTGTCTGATTGTAGGGGGTCGCGTATGTATTATCGATAATTATCTTGACTCCGGACTCATGGCACAGATCGCTTACCACTTTTATGTCGGTGATCTTGTTTGTTGGATTAGCCGGGGTTTCAAGGAAGCAGAATTTTGTTTCCGGTCTTATGGCTTTTTTAATTTCGTCGGGATCGGCTGTGTTAACGAATGTTGTGGGAATTCCGTAATTTGCAAAGATATCCCCGAACAAGCTGAGTGAAGGACCATACAGGGTGTCTCCGGAGATGAGATGGTCGCCCTGTTTCATGAAAGGAAGTGTGGATCCCTGGATCGCGGCAAGTCCGCTGGGAAACACAACAGCTTCCTCAGCTTCCTCAAGGCTGGCAAGCACACGTTCGAGGGCTTCAGTGGTTGGATTTCCCAGCCGGGTATAGATGTGTCCTTCAGCTTCACCCGCGAACAGCGCTGCGCCATGGTCCGGCGAGTCGAACCAGAATGTGCTCGTCTGGAAAATCGGCATCGCGTGCGCATGCAATGGCTTATTATGGCCATCTGCATGGAGCTGCCTTGTTGTAAAACCGAGTTTCTTTTTATTCATTTTTTTTATCCTCTTGCCTTCAGGTCAGCAAAGAATTATTCCGTAATACCCTCCACAGGCTGATTGTACCACCGCGGACAAAAAAAATCCGTTTGTAATATGAAAAAATGTTGAGGTTAACTTGCACCAGGTCATGTATTCACAGAACATTCTATGTACCTTTGAAAATCTGTGACGCGTACACAAGTCCGGCTGCATTCCCCTGAATAATTCATGCTTAACGGCATGAAAAATGTTCTATCCGTTAACACTGACCGGAATTTACTTATCCCTTAAGTTATTGGAGCGGGTAATGTCGATCACGTACTACTTAACGGGCAGCTTCCAGATACCCTTATCGCCTTTTTTCTTCCCGGCATCCTCAACGAGAATGGGACTCGGTCGTCGGAATACTTCCATGCGGTCGATGAAACTCTCGAAGAATACCATATGTTTCTGAAGATCGTTGACGACCATTGTATATGCTGCCATCGTCAGAAAATGGAAGCTCTCGCAGGCTTCGGCGCACTTCTCGTAGCCGCATTTTACATAGAAACCTTCATCGGTTTGCTGGGCAAGGATATTCGCTGTCGCGGTGACAGCCACAAAGTCTGCCATGTCACCGGCGGATTCGGGATTGTGATGATGCGCGATAACTGCCCTCAGGTTCTCAGGGAAACTCCATCTATCCGCGATGATCCGGCCGACTATGCAATGATTGACTTCGAACAGGCTCTTCTCAGCCTGGAGGAAATTCAATCCTTCGTTTGACATTACCTCCAGCACTTCCCTGTACTCTGCCGAAAAATACTGCAGTAAAAGAATTTTCCCGATATCATGAAGCAGCCCTGCAAGCGATTGTATCTCGGCATCCGGAAGACGATCCGCAACTGCTATCGCCCTCGCTGCGGTACTGGTAGCGAACGAGTGCCGCCAGAACTGTTTCATGTCGAAACCGCCAGTCGCGGACAGATCGATAATCGATATACTCATCACCAGGTTTCTGACCGTTGAGAATCCAAGCAGGGGAATCGCTCGCGACAGGGTATCGACTTTCCCGGGCAGCCCGTAGAATGCCGAGTTAACCAGTTTAAGAACCTTGGCGGCGATTGCCTGGTCGCGTGAGATAACATTTTCAAGGTCGTTCGATGAAGTATTTTTATCGTTTACGATCTCGTTGACTTTAAAGACAACGTCCGGAAGGGTCGGAAGTTCCTTGATTTTTTCAAGGGCTCTGCTGATATTTAATTCGCGTCTGGCCAAGGCATTTTACCCGGATTGGTGAAATCTATAGTATTATCCAGTTTGGGTAGTAAAAATTTATTTAAATCTTTAAAAATGAAACCAGAATGTTTACTGTTTATCCATTATCAGGATGAAGGTGGCGATCGATGGAACCTTTATACGAATTCAAAGACTCACAGGGCACCATGAAATGGCTTATCTTCACGCTCGGGATCATGATGCTGGCTATGGCGGTTTTCCTGCCTGACGACCCTGAGGTGCACATTTGGCTCATGTGGGGAACCCGCGTCATGCTTGCCTTTTTCGGCGTACTGTCAATCATCGTGGTCCCGGAAGTAAAAATTAGGGCTTACCCCGACCACCTGGCGATCCGTTACGGCTTAACAAAATTAATCAGTTTTAACCTTGATAACACAAAAATAGTAAGTATTAAAGCGATTGAATACAATCCCATGAAGGACTTCGGCGGATGGGGTATCAAGGGCGGCGGGGGAATTTGGAAAGGCTGGTACGGGTTTACAGCTTCCATATCGAACAAGGCGCTCGCGATCGAAACGACAGAGAAAAATTATATTGTGGGATGTAATAATCCCGGGGAAGCCGAGACGATGCTTAAAAATGTCGTGGGATTGAAGTAGAACAGGCTCACACCTCTCCCCGTTCACGGCCCCGATACACATCGATAAAAAAAGCCCGCTTCCTGGAAATCGAAACGGGCGTTGGTTTTTATTTGAAAATTGATTTTACCTGGTATTTACCATAGTTAATCGCATTGATAGACGTGTTCGGAACCCTCATCGA
>DAOVJF010000322.1 GCA_030673355.1 Planctomycetota bacterium
ATAACCTGAAATAAATATGGGGGTACTTTTTCAAGCCTGTCCGCAAGTTCGAAGCACCTGGATTTTGCGTTTGTATCAGACATAGTAAAACCTCACATCGTCCCCAAAATAATGATATCAGGGGATTTATATTTAATATTTAACTGGTCAATTTTATTTTAAAAACAATACACCTCGATTTTTTTAAAATGAGGGAAGAGCATATTGAATGATTTTATCGGGGAAATCAAGTTAATTCAGCTATAAATTTCCACAGGCTTACCATTCGCCGCTGAACACTTTTACGGCAGGTCCATAGAGGGATACGACACCCGCATTGGAATATTCTGTCATCAGCGATCCACCGGGGACATCCACGCGAAGTTTATTACCCGCGTTACCGGTAAGATGACACGCGGCCTGGATCGCGGCTACCCCGCTGCCGCAGCTTAATGTGATCCCGGCCCCACGCTCCCATACTCGCATTTTTACATGGTCGGGATTAACAACTTCCACAAACTCGATATTTATTCTCTCAGGGAAAAGATCATTATAATTCTCGATCGCCGGACCCCAGTCGCGAAGCGGGATATCATCGACACCTGTGTAACCGGGAACATCGCTCATGAAAATCACGGCATGCGGGTTACCGAAATTTATCCCCGTGAATCTTATCTTTACATCATGGCCGGGAATTTTAAGTTCCTCATTGATAACCGGGGAATTCCCATCGCCCGCGACAGGTATCTCGGCTCTGTCTGTCACGGGACTGCCCATCTCAAGCCTGATCCAGAAAGGCGCATCCTCAGCCCAGTCCGGGGATTTTAAAAATTCAAGCTCAATGATTCGTGTCGATGTCTCGATTTTTATTGCTGATTTTTCCCCGACCAGCCCATGCCCGGAAAGGTGCCCGCCGACACATCTCATCCCGTTTCCGCACATTTCCGCCTCGCTCCCATCGGGATTCCACATTCGCATTTTAAAATCGGCGATATCGGACTTTCCAATCAGTATCAAACCGTCCGATCCTATTCCGAAATGCCTGTCGCACATTTTCCTTGCTAATAGAGGGATATCATTCGTGCAGTCAAGTGTTTCCCGTTCGGAGCAAATTACAAAATCGTTTCCCGTCCCGTGCCATTTTTCGAATTGAAGAGATATATGATCGCCTGCGTGCATATTCAGCCTCATGTGTCAATGGTTATTTATATACCTGCCGTTTTCTGTCTGACCAATTTGAGTATATGATCGGAAATTATATCAGGATCGAAACCCTCGTCGATCTCGATCCAGGTGATTCCGGGGATCTTACGGGTAAATGTCATCTGGCGCTTCGCGAACCTTCGAGTGTCCTGCCTTATTCTCTCAATCGCTTCATCCATGGCTGTTTCACCCTTGACCAACAAGACAATATCGCGATAACCAAGCCCGGTCAAAGGTTTCTCGTCCCCGGCGAAGCCCATCGCCAGCAAATTCCCGACCTCACTCTCCCAGCCTGAATCGATCATGTCCTTTACTCTCTGGTTTATCCTTTTGTATAGCAATTCCCGGTCCATTTTGAGCCCGACGATGACCCAGTCCCAGGGATTTTCCTCGCTGCTCCTCTCACGATCGAGCCTCACTGAATCTGAGAATTTAATGCCTGTAGACCTGATAACCTCGATCGCCCTGACCAGCCTGGGGATATTATGCGGGTGGATTACCTCAGCCGCGTCGCCGTCGATCTCCGCAAGTTCATCGTGTACCGCCTGCGATCCCTTTTCTTCGATCTCCTTAAGGATCCGCTCTCTCAGTTCAGGAACCGGCGGTTGATGCTGAAATGACGGGTTATCGACAAGCGCCCGGATATAAAGGCCTGTCCCGCCAACAATAAGGGCTTCTTTACCGAACCCATGGATTTCATTGATTTTCCTGTACGCGAGTTCCTTGAAATCGGCAACTGTAAAATCATCCCCGGGGGACACGAGGTTTATCATGTGATGAGGTATCCCGCCCATTTCCTCGATTGTCGGCTTGGCTGTACCTATATCGAGATGTTTATAGACAAGGCGGGAATCGGCGGAGATAATCTCGGCGTTCAGTTTACTCGCAAGTGGGACGCTGACCGCGGTTTTCCCGACCGCGGTGGGTCCGAGGAGAATGGGGATTTTCCGTTTACGTGTTTTCATTGAGATTTGCGATGCCAAGTTTACCATGATTACATGACCCTGACTTGCCAGGTAAAGGATCATTCAGGAAACAGGCTGGGATATTTTACCGCGATAGCTGGAAGCTGACGACACATAATTATTGAATCAGACTTGATGTCCTGATTGACTTATCAAGCGACATAGTCCTATAATTCACGATTGCCCTCAAGCCGGGTCAATTAATTGTGCCCGGTTTCAAGGGTATTGTATGCCTGTGCAAATAATGCATGCGCATTCTGGGGGAACACATAAATCGGAGGTTCGGCCGTCATATGAGCGCCGAAAAACGTAGACAAAACTGGATTTTAGTGATTGCAGTCCTGATTCTTGCTGTTTCCGTGCCAATCTACAAGGTCTACCTTGGTGAGCCGGCGGTAAAACAGGGAATCGACCTCGTGGGTGGTGTCGACCTTCTCCTGCAGGCACAGGTGCCGGAAGGGGAAAAAAAACTAACGTCTGACATGTTAGACGGCGCAATCGATATTCTGCGAAACCGGCTCGACCCTGAAGGCGTAAAGGAAATTATCCTCCAGAAAATGGGCGATGACCGTATTGTTGTCCAGATTCCGGGAGAGGATGACCCGGAGAGGGTCAAGGGTATGATCGGTGAAACCGCCAGCTTGAAATTTATCGACGCCGGCAACGATCCGATACAAGCGGGTACAAGGATTCGTTATCTCGATCCTGAAACCGGTGAGCCTGTCGGTGTGTCCGCGCTTCTGGAAACCCAGGAAGAAGTTGAAACTCCTGAACCGGAAGAGGCGCTCACGGTTTCATACGTGATGCAGGACCATATCAATATAAGCTCTGATTCACTGATCGGCTTGTCGATTCCACCGGCTGAACCAACCGACATAAATTCCGAAATACAGCCTGATACCACACCAGGCGGAATTATTGTTGAAGTTGCAGGTATCCCGACAGGCGTGGAACTTGCCGCAAAAACAAGCCAGAACATAGGTGGTTACCTGGTTCTGACACTGGATGACATAGTTATCGCGCAGCATGAAATTACCGAAGGCATCACTGATAACAAGGTCCTTTTTCCCGATCTTGGAAACGAACCGGATTTCGATCTCGCTGAATTCAGCGGCAGCATTAATCAAATGAAGATTGTTGGATTCGGTGCTCCCCCACCGGCATTGGGTACGAAAATAGAAGTTTTCGATCCGATGGGACAGGGTGCCGAGGCCGAACCGGAAGAAACGACCGATGTGCAATGGATCGATATCACCATGGATAAAGTCATCCTGACAGGTGATGATTTCGCGGATGCTGACGTCCAGTTCGATCAACTAGGCCAGTCGATCATCGGATTTGAATTTAAAGACAGCGGCAGGACGATATTCGGCAGATTCACCGCACAGCATGTCCAGCAGTTTCTTGCGATCGCCCTCGATGACAAAATAATCTCATGCCCGGTAATTCGAGAACCCATTCTTAACGGGCGCGGCATAATCCAGGGATCATTTACACCACAGGAAGCCCAGGACCTGGTTGTCAAGCTGGATTCCGGACGCCTTCCGGTCAAGCTCGAGGTTATTGAAAACAGGACAGTCGGACCAACCCTCGGACAGAAATCAATCGATGACAGTAAAAGTGCCGCTCTGCTCGGGGCAGCCCTTATTTTGTTATTTATGGCCCTGTACTACCGGTTACCGGGACTCCTGGCCGATCTCGCTCTCATCTATTACGTAGCAGTATTTTTCGGAGCGCTGTCGGTTTTGAACGCGACCCTTACACTGCCTGGAATCGCGGGATTTACCCTGTCAATCGGTATGGCGGTCGACGCGAATGTGATTATTTTTGAACGATTGAAGGAAGAGCTAAAAACCGGAAAAACATTCCGTTCAGCCACAGATACAGCCTTCAAGAGAGCTTTCCTCGCGATTTTCGACGCAAACGTTACCACCCTGATTACCGCTCTGGTCCTGTATAACCTTGGAAACGGTCCGATCAGGGGATTCGCGGTTACATTGAGTCTCGGAATCCTGGTCTCGATGTTCTCAGC
>DAOVJF010000571.1 GCA_030673355.1 Planctomycetota bacterium
TGTCCTTACAAATATTATGCGGACGGCCTTCAACCGGAGGAGGACCTGTGGAACTGGTTGAGTACACACGAGGAACAGAATGGTGTATTTTCGCAAAGCGTTACTAATACCCGAAATTTTTATGTCAGATTTCCAACACCCGAACCCGGGCTTCAATTCAGTGTCGCGGTAATTGTGAGCTGGGAGGGACTCGAACCGGAATATCATCCGGGTAATTGTCCGGAGGCGGTCGCGTGCAAAGTTATCGACAACAGTGACGTTTATTACGTTGCCCCCACGAACAACGGCGGGAACCTGAATCTGGATCTCAGCCTGTTCGGGTGGGAATACCAGCCATCGACGATCTACATCGAATCGACGGTGTTATCCGCTGTGGCGAGTTTTGATCCTGCAACGATTGCTACCGGCGGAGGTGACCACTACTCGACATATCATGTTGAGATTCCCGCCGACAATGTGACCGGTATCGAAGGACAGGAGTTATGGGTGATCGCGGAGTACGATGGATTTGATTACACAAACAATTTCGGAGTTCCGAACTTAGCCGGAACCGATCCCCTGGCGGCTTACTTCCGGTATGATCTGGAAATTCTAACTGAGCCGCCTGAATGCACGACAACAGTAAAGTGCATCGATCCTTCGTATGCGCTTCCTGACTCGTTCATCGATGATGCGGTTATTATCTGCACCGAGATTGAAGAGGGTCCAAATCTCGACGCCAGGTTGAAGATGACCGATCAGCCCGATATCGTCGGAACCGATCTCACCATTGTTGATGACACCATCCTGACCACTGATTTTGACCTCATCGGAGCTGAGGGAGGAGCCTGGGATGTTGTTGTTACGAATGGTTGCGGTGGAATACCTGGTGTCGGGAAGGAAATGTTCTGGATAGGCATGGCATATTACGATTTTCACCTTATTGACAGCGGTGATCTGCCCGAGCCATTGCCGACCTCCGACCTTGAGTTCCTCGATTTCTGCGTCGTCAGCCACAATTGCTTCGGCAATGCAGGAGTGTACTACCACTACGCAACCGGTGAACCTCCGCCGGGAGACGCTATTTATCAGGTCTTTCGTTATCCGCTGGATTATTCAGAGTACGGCGAAAGTTTCCTCACGTTTGACTCAGTGACGCCTTGGGATTTTACTTTTAATGGTCTGATGGGTGGACCTCAGTATATGGCGACGATCGAGGTTCCCCCAATGGGCGGGGTTGTGTTTACCAACAGATACCCCGGACCTATTGAATGGGGGGGGTATCCCGGCGATGGTCCGGTCTGGTGGTGCGAACCGTACTCCAATGGTGAACTGACAAATGGATTCATTTACTTGAATATGAGGTTCTTTGATCTTGAAACTGAATTCGGAATAAATGGGTCTGTCTGGGGTTACTGGGGTACTGAGTTTGGGTCTGGAGCTGATGGGGCCACTTTCAGGTTGTATTACCCTTATGGCTCAACAAACTACTACAGCTGGGCGAGTTACTACCCGGTCGACCATGATGGCAGTGTCGATTGCCTGGTCTCAGACATGGAGGCCTATAAGTATGCGATTGACAGCAATCCGCATGGGCTGGACGAGCCTTATGACAGGATCTTCTATTACATGGAGGGGTATCCAGATGATTATGGGATAGAGGTTTTCCAGAATAACTTTAGCGAGCCGATGCTGGAATGCATCGGCACCATCGATGATGCCCTTGTTGGGACACCTGTCGATATCAGTTGCCTTAATAACTACTACCGCATTGTTGGGGCTGCGGGCAACTGGCTGTTCGTTCTTGAGGACAACGGCGATTCGACCTGGCAGGTGGCAATTTTCGATCAGAA